>NZ_JAGPYL010000002.1:0-219668 GCF_018070095.1 Micromonospora sp. U56 | reverse complement strand
TCGCCCTCCAGCCCCAACCCGATCTACCCAACGCGGCCTGACCGCAACAAACCCACAGCCCGGCTCCGCTGCGCTACGCCGGGCGCTGCCGCCTGCCCACTCGCTCACCGATTTACGAGTCTGGAAGGACGAAGAACACGGCCGACAAATTATGAGATCAAGTTGAGCGACCCGGCGAGCCGCACGTATGGACCTCTAGCTGTACCCGGCCATAACGTTGGTGACAGGCGGCTGGTCGACGGAAGTCCTCCGAGTGCGGTGTGACGCCGTTGAGTGTTGTACTGCTCGAGCCATGGGGCAAGGGCGGCTGATCGGTCATCGTTCCCTTGCGGACAGGGTCCCGATGAGTTTCCGCCCCGCCAGTTGTCCATCTCTGAGAGCCAACCCCAGTCGCGCACGTTCAACGCGACGCATACCACCGGCGGGAACGCGTAGCTTGTGCCGCCGTCCCCGCGCCACCGGTCCACTACGCCGCCCTGGAGGTTCATGATGTATCCGACGGTCCACTCGTTCCGCACGTCCGGCGGCGTCATCGCGACGGCGGAGGCGTGATGACGACGGTCGAGGCGGACGGCGTCACGCTCGGGGTCGAGCACTTCGGCGACACGGCGGCACCGCTCGTTCTGCTCGCGGGCGGCACGACCATGCTCTCCTGGCCCGACGCACTCTGCGAGGCGCTCGCGCGCGGCGGGCGCCACGTTGTGCGGTACGACCTGCGCGATTCCGGCGCGTCGACCACCGTCGATCCCGAGGCTCCGGTGTATACGCTGCGCGATCTTGCAGCCGACGCCGCGGCGCTCGCCCGCGAACTCGACGACCGGCCGGCGCACCTGGCAGGCATCGGCGTTGGCGGGATGGTCGCCCAGGTCGCCGCGCTCGACCACCCGGACGCGTTCTCGGCGCTCACCCTCGCCGGAACGCGGCCCGTCGCTCCAGGCCCGGTCGACGACGACCTGCCTGACCATGACGCGGCGACGATGGGCCGGCTGTTCTCGCGTTCGATGCCCGATTGGTCCGACCGCGCCGCGGTGGCCGAGTTTGCCGCCGCAGGCGCAGAGATCCTCGGTGACGACCCCGTCGCCGCGCGCGCGACCGCCGAGCGCAGATGGGACCGCACGCCGGGCACGGAGCCCGCGGTGCAGATGGCCAACCACCTGGGCATGGTGTTCGCCAAGCTCGACTGCAAGCCGCGCTGGCGCGAGCGCCTGTCCGAGCTCGCGATCCCGTCACTGGTGGTGCACGGTCGCCGCGACCCGTTCTTCCCTGTCGGCAACGGCGAAGCGCTCGCGCGCGAGATCCCCGGTGCGCGGCTGCTCGTGCTCGAACGGGCCGCGACGGCGATCCCCGATGCGGCCGCCGGTGAGGTCGCGGCGGCGATGCTCGCGCTCTAGCAGCGGAAACGCCTCTCGGTATCTCTCACCACTCCCTCGCCGTCCGTGGACCTCTTGCGGACCTGGCCTCGCTGGCGGATCTCCTCGTCGGGCAGTCGTAGACCGTCCAGCCTCTCCCGGACGGGGACAAGGTGGAGCGTCCTACCGGAACGACCTTGTCCCCGTCCGGGGAGGCTGGTAGCCCTTGTGGTGCCCGGCGAGGTGATCCGCTTCCGGCCGATCTCTGAGGAGGGCCGGGGTTCGGGGCGGAGCCCCGAGGTCTTCGAGTCCTGTTCGTCCCAAGCGTGGCCGGCCGGCCCGGCCGATGCCGGCCGGTGGTCGCCAGCCGGCCGGGGCCGGGCCGGCGCGGCCCGCTTTGCGGGCCGCCTTGATCTGATAGAGCGGAATTCGGCAACTGTTCGCGCTGCCCCGGTGTGATCCGCCAACTGATCCGCCACACACCTCCGTCAGTTGTGTACGACAGAGGGTCTAGGGCCTAGCGGCGGGTCGGCAGAGCGTGAGCCCACGGATCAGGCGATGAGCGGATGCCCTACTGTGCCGGGTCGTGCGGCTTGATCGGTTTCGCGGGGTCGGCTTCCACCGGAACGGACGGCCGGGCAGGATCTGTTCGTGATCTCCGACGTTCATCGACTTCAGCGTGCCTTCGACGAGGCCGAGCTACGCGCCGACACTGACGTGCTGAACGCATTGCTGGCCGACGACTTTCGGTCCATCGGCGAGCAGGGCTATGTACTTGACAAAGCACAGTGGGTCGGCAAGTTCGCCGAGTTCGCCTACACCAGCCTGGAGAGCCGCGAAGTAGAGGTGTCTTTCTACGGTCACGCGGCCATCGTCCGGTGCGTTCAGCGCAGCCACTCGACCTGGCGCGGGCAGGAAATGGCGTTGACCGTCCGCGTCAGCCAGACCTGGATCGAGTTGCCCGAGGGCTGGCAGCTGGCCGGCATCCAGTTCAGCTCCCTTGGCGGCGCGTGACGGAAACATTCAACACGCCGCGATCCGCGCGGACGTCCAGCTGTTCCTGACCGGTCTGCGGGGCAAGCTCGCGCCGGCCAGCATCATCAAGGTGCGCGCCGCGCTCGGCGTCGCCCTGGCCGACGCCGAGCGGATGGACCTGGTCCCGCGCAACGTCGCCAAAGCGGCCAAGCCGCCCGCCCTCGGCCGTACCAAGCGACGTGCTCTAACTCCCGAGGAAGCCAAGACGCTGCTGTCGGTGCTGACCGGTGATCGGTTGGAGTCGCTGTTCGTCCTGGCGCTGGCGACCGGGCTCCGGCGCGCTGAGCTGTTGGGCCTCCGGTGGTCGGATGTCGACCTGTCGGGAAGGGCGCTGTCCGTTCGGCAGACACTCCAGCGAACGGAACGCGGGTTGGAGTTCGTGCCACCGAAGACGCACCGGTCGACCCGTCCGCTGCCGCTGTCGACTCTGGCCATCCGGGCGTTGGAGGCACAGCGCGTGCGCCAGGCCAAGGAACGGCTCGCCGCTGGAGAGGTGTGGCCGGATCTGGTCCTGGTCTTCGCCAGCAACATCGGCACCGCGATGGAACCGCGGAACGTCAACCGGCGCTTCGAGCAGCTCCGCGAGGTGGCCGGGCTGGACTGGCTGCACCTTCACGACCTGCGGCACGCCTTCGCCACGTTCCTGCTCGACCAGGGCGAGGAGCTGCGGACGGTGATGGAGCTACTGGGGCACTCCACGATCCGGATGACGGCCGACACCTACGGGCACGTCCTGCCGGCGCGGGCTCGCAACGCTGCCTCGGCCATCGATCGGGTGCTGGGCGAGGAGGCCACGGCGTGACCGCTTGGCTGTACGAATGGCTGTACTCGGGACCGAGACCAACCAAGGAAAGTGCTGGTGGAGCCCAGGGGACTCGAACCCCTAACCCCTGCCTTGCAAAGGCGGCTCCACACAGTTGATGCTTGTTGATCAATGCCGACGACTGGTGTTGTCGTCCGGGACTTTGCTGTCCCGTACCAACGGTTGACGGCTGTTGTCGCGCGTCTCGCTGACTTCCTGCTGACTGACGACCGTCAGGGCTCAGCCCGACGGGCACCCTCGTCCAGCCCCGCTCGCCTCGCCCGGTACGATCGCGAGCTTGTTCGCACTGCAGGGAGCCCATGAGATCCGGGTGCGGCCGCCCCGGCAGTTCCCATGCTGCTGAGAGTAGGTTTCGTCAATGGCATGCCGTATCAGTGAGCTCGTGCTCAAGTGCCACGACCCCGAGGTGCTGGCGCGGTTCTGGTGCGAGGTCCTGGACTTCATAGAGCTCGATCGCGAAGAGGGGGTCTACATCGAGATAGGTCCGCGCGAAGGGTTCGGCGGCCCGCAGCCGACGATCTTCCTCATCCGCAACGACGAGCCGAAGAACGGGCATGCCCGGCTGCACATCGACGTCAACCCCACCGACCGCGATCAGGACGCCGAGCTCGAGCGCCTCCTGGCCGCCGGGGCCAAACTCGTCGACATCGGTCAGCCTGCGGAGGCGTCCTGGCACGTCCTCGCCGATCCAGAAGGCAACGAGTTCTGCCTGCTCAAGCGCCGCCTCGACCCACTCTGACGGCCCTCGCCCAAACGATCGACGCAGCCGCCACCCCGCAGCCACCGACAAGATCTGGCGACCCCATCAATAGCTGGGGGGCCGGGTGGATGCTCGACCCGCCCCGTGTCGCATGCGTGTTGGTGAGGCATTGACCCAGCCAGCGGAACCTCGCCATCCCGTCGCCGTCGACCCGCCCTTGTGGGAGCGGGCCGCCGTCGGGCCCGCCACGTCAAGACGGCCTTGACGCACGGACGGACGCTGGCGGTCCCGGCGGCGGTCTGCTCGGCTCGCCCCGGGTCTTCGGCGGTGGGATGGCGCTACCGCAACCACCCACGGACCGCGACCCGCCGACGGAGCCCCGGCCATCCTGGAGCCGGAGCGCCCCCGCCGGAGGCGCACTAGCCGCAACCCCGCGACCGCCGCCAGCTCGCCGACGCGGCCGGCGTGCGCTCCCTTACGCCGCGCGGGCACGTGGCCGCGCGGCCCGGCCGGCTGCCGGCCCACCCCTCACTCGTCAACGATCTGTCGTTCGGCCCCCGGGCTTCCCGCTGTCCGCGCCAGCCGCCGGGCGTCAGGCGTGACGGCCGCAGGGCGATAGCGGCAGCGGCCGGCGCGCGCCCAGGCGGCGGCGCGTGGGGCCCGTTGCGGGCCGCCTTGATGTTGCGTAGCAACTTCCGGCGTCAGGTCTGGCGCCCGTCCCTTGTCCGGTCCGGGCTCCTCGGCCAGGTCACCGAGTCCGGGCCGTTCATGTTCCGCGCAACCTGGCCCGACCGCGACGGCGTCGAATGGACAGCGGAGTTCACCACCGAGCGGGAAGCGGTCGACTGCGTGGCGACCAAGGCGGCCGGTGGACTCCGGTTCCATGATCTGCGGCACTGCTACGCGACGTGGTTGGTGTCCGGCGGAGTCCCTGTCAACATCGTCCAAGCGGTGATGGGCCATGAGCAAGCGTCGACGACGCTCAACCGCTACACGCATACCCCGGCGGATTTTCTCGAGTCGGTGCGCGGGGTCTTCAACAGTTCTGCTGACGATCCGCTGACTACCGTAAAAGATCCTCAATCTGAGGGAACGCAAGACAAGGATGAGGACAGCCTGTGACCAGGCCAGATGGTGTGGTGGAGCCCAGGGGACTTGAACCCCTAACCCCTGCCTTGCAAAGATCAAGCCCTCTGTCGGCCAGCGTCGGTCACTGACGCTGACCTGCTCATCGCGTCGCCCGATGCCGACCTCGGACCGTACCCGTCGGCTGGCTTGGCTGTACGGATGGCTGTACAGCCACCTTCTGATCCTAGATTCCCAAGACCATGTCTAGGCCGTCCGGTCCGGTCCGCTTGGTCCTGGTACTCGGCCGCTCGGCAACTCGATCGGTTCCGGTCCGTCCGGTCCAGTCCGCCCCGGTGGCTCCCACGTGTGGCTCCCAGACTGTCAGACCCGAAAATGGGCTCCCCAGCCGACGGCCAGAGTGACAAACTGCAGGTAACAGCTATGGCCCGCCGTGCTCCCCACCCCGCGCCACGGCTTTGATTACGGGCCTCGGGGCGGTTGGCGTGTCCATTTTCCCGCATGTGCGGCGCCCCGAAGGGACCCAGGAACAGCTTGGGAATTGTCGATCTCCGACAGGCCACCGGGATGGCGGCCTGGTCTTGGCGGTCTCTCGTGGCCTCCGCTGACCCCTGTTGTCCCCGTCCAATGGCACGCCAATGGCACGCCGGGTGATCGCCGCGGCCGACGGCCGGAAGCGATCGCCGACCCTCGCCTTGCAAGGATCAAGACGACTGTCCGCCGGTGTCCGGCCACGGAGCCTCGGCAAAACCCGTTGGCAGACCACGGCGACCACTGCTAACTTTCCGGAGGCCGTGCCAGAGACCGAGGAGGTGGTACCCGTGAACGTATCGACATGGGTGCTCCCCTCTGGGGTCACGGTCGGACGATAGGTCGTCCGGGAGCGCCGTTCAGGAGCACTCCCGAAAGGCACGACCTTGCGATTCACTTCCGAACAGCGCCTCGACGACGGTGTCCTCGAGCGCGAATTCACCCTCGGCGACATCCCTGGCATCCTGTGGACGCCCGCATCCGCATCCGCACCGGCGCCGCTGATCCTGGTTGGCCACCCCGGCGGACTGCACATGATGTACCCCCGACTGGTGGCCCGGGCCCGGCACTCCGCGGCGGAGGGCTTCGCCGCGGCCACCATCGAGCTCCCCGGGGGCGGTGACCGGCCCCGTTTCGCCGCCGCCGAGGAGGCCCGCGCCGACCTGCACCGGGCGCTGGAGGCCGGCGAGCCGGTCGACGACGAGATCGTCGACCGGCTCGTCCTCCCACTGGTCGAAAAGGCGGTCCCGGAATGGCGGGCCGCCCTGGACGCCCTCCTTTCGCTGCCCGAGATCGGCGGCCCGGTCGGGTACGCGGGAGGGGTGACCGCCATCGGCGTCCGGCTGGCGGTGGTCGAGCCGCGCATCTCGGCCGCCCTTCTGTTCGCCGGGAGCTTCGTGCCCCGCACCATGTTCGAGGAGGCCCGGCAGGTCACCATTCCGCTGCAGGTCCTGCTGCAGTGGGACGACGAAGGAAACGACCGGCAGCTGGCCCTGGACCTGTTCGACGCCTTCGGCTCCAAGGAGAAGACGCTGCACGCCAATATGGGCGGGCACACCGGCGTCCCGCAGTTCGAGGGGGACGACGGGAACCGGTTCTTCGCCCGGCACCTGAAGTGAGGCCGGGCCGTCAGGCAGGCAGCAGCAGCCGATAGGAGCTGTCGGCCAGGGTGCCGCTCATCGAGGACAGGTCCCGGCCCTCCTCGATGGCGGTGGCCAGCAGATGCACAACCGCCCCGACCGCGGCGGTACCGGACATCGGCGGTACCGGCCGGTCGGGGCGGCGCATCCCCGGCTTGACGTCGGTGAAGAGCTCCGCTTTGGCTTGAAGGACTGATCCGGGTTCGGAGCGCGAAGCTTCACTCCGTCAGTGCTCGCCGCGGTGTAGCTCGCTCACCTGCTGCCATCTCGTCTGCCGCCGACCCACACCTCGGTGGAGCGGGCCAGGGCCAGGGTGACAAGGTGGAGCGCCCTACTGGACGTACGACCTTGTCACCCTGGCCCTGGCCTGCTCGGCTTGCCTGGGTCGGTGGCTGGCGGGATGGCATCCCACCACCCACGAACCGAAACCGTTCGGCAACTCCATCTCGGAGTCGTCTGGCCCCCGCCGGAGGCATGCCCTTCATTGGCCGGCGCGCCGGCCGATGCCGGCGCTTGCGCCGCCAGCAGGCCGAGCGCGGCCGGCGCGGCCCGCTTGCGGGCCGCCTTGATCCGCTAAGAGCCCAATTCGGCAGTGGTGCGTCTTGCGCTCATGTTGCGCCGATGTGGAATCGCCCACCCGAGTAGTACGTCAAGGCGTGGAGCAGCTCGATGCTGGCGATCTGGGGCACGACCACTGACCCATCGGCGCCGATGACACGTCGTACTGCGGTGGAGCGTTGGGCGATCATCGCGCGACCCGCAGCCGTGAGACGGATGTTCAGAGACGGGCTTGTCAGGGTCGAGAGGGGGCCCTCGATGAGGGTCAGTTCGGCGATGGCGGGCCAGGGCACATGAAGATAGCGTCCTGGGCGCCAACGGCCGTGCTCGCCGAGATGGACGTGCAGTCCGTCGGGCGCGACGCGGAGTGCAGCAGGTTCTGGGAAGCGATAGTCGCGCTGCCTGATCGGGTGCGTGAGCGTCAGTAGAACGGAAGCTGCACCGATCAGGGTGCCAAACAGTGCGCCCAGGACACCCCCGATGGTTGTGCCAGACTGACAACCGAATACCAGACCGAAGATGAGCGCGGCGAGTAGCCAGGGCCACCAGCGGATCGGCCGCACTTTGTTACCGCCGAACTCGAGTCCCTTGCCTGGGAAGCCGGTGGGCATGAGGCCACTGTGCCCCATGCCCGACGCGGGGGATCAAGCGGCATGCCTCATCGGCTACGCCTGCGGGACTGACTCGCAACACGCCGGTACGACTCAGTACTTCGGCTCGACCGGTACGGGCAGCTTGTCGGCCCATGCTCGAAGGACTTCGACGGCCTGCGCACGGAGTGCACCCTCTGCGAGCTCCTCCCGAAGCGACCGGCGATCGATGGGCTGGGCAATCTCTCGGTAGAACTGGAGGTCCTCGAAGCCGTAGGTGGCGACGTCGTGGCTGCTGGCTCCGAAGATCAGGCGCGGTATGCGCGCCCAGTAGCAGGCGACGAGGCACATGGGGCATGGCTCGCTGCTGGCATACATGACGCCGTCCTCGAACAGGTGCCGTCCCAGCTTGGCGCCGGCGTGGCGTAGTGCCATCACTTCGGCGTGCGCCGTGGGGTCCCGCAGCTCGACCACGCTACTGGTGCCTTCGCCGACGATCTTTCCTCCGACGACAACACGTCCCGCAGCCACTCGGTCAACCAGGCTTCCACCGTCCGAGGCTGCGCGGTGAGGTCGACGCCGAGCTGTAGTTGGGACACGGCCCTCCACACTGGTTCGCTACCGCCTTGCGGTGAGCAAGCACCTGGTGCCGGGGCTGGGACGGGTGAAGCTCGACCGGCTGACGCCTCGGGACGTGCAGCGGTTCCTGACCGAGCTTCGGGGCAAGCTGGCGCCGGCCAGCATCATCAAGGTGCATGCCGTCCTGCGCGTCGCCCTGGCCGACGCTGAGCGGATGGACCTGGTGCCGCGCAACGTCGCCAAGGCGGCCAAGCCGCCGGCTCTCGGCCGGTCCGAGCGACGGGCCCTGACTCCTGAGGAGGCGAAGAGTCTGCTGTCGGCGCTCACGGGTGACCGGCTGGAGTCGCTGTTCGTGTTGGCGCTGGCAACCGGGCTGCGACGGGCTGAGCTGTTGGGCCTGCGGTGGTCGGATGTCGACCTGCCGGGTAGGGCGCTGTTCGTTCGGCAAACGCTACAGCGCACCGACAAGGGCCTGGCGTTCGTGCCGCCGAAGACGCACCGGTCCAGTCGGCCGGTGCCGCCGTCCGCGCTGGCTGTGCGGGCGTTGGAGTCGCAGCGGGTACGGCAGGCGAAGGAGCGGCTTGCCGCCGGGGAGGTGTGGTCGGATCTGGGCCTGGTGTTTGCCAGCACGATCGGCACGCCGATGGAGCCGCGGAACGTCAACCGGCGTTTTGAGCAGCTCCGTGCAGTGGCCGGCCTGGACTGGCTGCACCTGCACGACCTGCGGCACGCCTTCGCGACGTTCCTGCTCGACCAGGGCGAGGAGCTGCGGACGGTGATGGAGCTGCTCGGGCATTCCACGATCCGGATGACGGCCGACACCTACGGGCACGTCCTGCCGGCGCGGGCTCGCAACGCTGCCTCGGCCATCGATCGGGTGCTGGGCGAGGAGGGCACGGCGTGACCGCTTGGCTGTACGGATGGCTGTACTCGGGACCGAGACCAACCAAGGAAAGTGCTGGTGGAGCCCAGGGGACTCGAACCCCTAACCCCTGCCTTGCAAAGGCAGTGCTCTGCCAGTTGAGCTAGGGCCCCGAGGGCGGGCGGAGCCGCCGGTGCTGGCCGGTGCCAGCGGGATCAGCGCAGGTCGGGCGCGGTGGTGGCCTCGTGCCAGAGGGCGCGCTCGTCGTTGGAAGCCTTGACCTTCTTGGCGACCAGGGCGGCCACGCCGACGACGCCGACCAGGAACAGAAGCTTCTTGAACATGGGGCGACCCCTCGCGCTCGACTAGCCGTCGGAACGGTGTGCGGTGGGGCTAGCTGGAATCGAACCAGCGACCTCAGAGTTATCAGCTCTGCGCTCTAACCGACTGAGCTATAGCCCCGCGTGGCGACGAGCAAGGTTAACCCATTGCCACGTCCGGCCCCAAATCGGGGTGGTCGTGGCGCCCGTCCCACTCGAACGTACCCGTACCGGCGACGAGCAGGCGACCGCTTTCCCCGGGCGGTCCCACGCCGAGATCAACTCGGTTTGCGTCGAGCCCCGGCGACGGGCGGGGCCGGACACGGCGACGCCGGGGCGGCCGCGGTTGGCGGTGCCCCGGCGTCGTCGGGTGTCAGTCGCGCTCGGCGAGCGTCAGCTCGATCCCGCCGACCAGGTCGGCGCAGACGTTGTAGACGAATGCGCCGAGGGTGGCGAGCGCCGTGAACAGGACGACGTTGACCAGGCCGATCAGCGCCGAGCTGAGGATCACGCCCCTGGCGGTGATCTGGAACCCGCCGGAGCTCTGCCCGCCGGCGTTGACCAGGTCGGTGAGGCTGTCGTTGACGCTCTGGAAGACGCCCATCGCGTCCAGGGCCAGGTAGAGCACCGAGGTGGCGACGACCACCACGATGAAGAGCACCACCGAGACGGCGAAGGCGAACTTCATCACGGACCACGGGTCGATCCGCTTGAGGTTCAGCCGGGCCCGGCGCGGCCCGCGGGACGCGGCCGAGCTGACCGAGCTACGCGCGGCACGTACCGCGTCACCCACGCGCGCGGCCCCGACGGCCGCCGCTCCGCTGATGCCCGGCGGCAGCCCGCCACCGTTGGCAGGGCGGGCGGTGCCGGCCGTACGGCCGCCGTCGGGCGACGGCCTGGTCGGGCCGCCCACCTTCGGCTGGGTGCCGGTGCTGGACGGGGACGTGGCGGTGCCCGCCTTGATCGGCTGGGTGGTGGTAGCCGGCGCGACCGGGGCGCTGACCGGCGCGGCCGCGGAGGTCGGCGCGTCGGGTCCCGGTGTCTCGGCCTTCTCGCTCGCCCCCGAGTCCTCCCCGGGCTTCTCCGGCGGCGGTGCCATGCCGGGAGCCCGGGTGAACTTCGGGGCAGGCGCGTCGGCGGGGACGG
Source organism: Micromonospora sp. U56 (assembly GCF_018070095.1). Taxonomy (NCBI): domain Bacteria; kingdom Bacillati; phylum Actinomycetota; class Actinomycetes; order Micromonosporales; family Micromonosporaceae; genus Micromonospora; species Micromonospora sp. U56. The sequence goes on along the minus strand of NZ_JAGPYL010000002.1, from coordinate 208,950 downwards.
TCGCCCGGCCCACGGCGGCGCGGCCGGCCGCCGATGTGCCGCTCTTGGCGGCCTCTTCGTCGACCGGGTTGGCCGAGGTCCCCTTGTTCCCCGACTTCGCCTGTGTCTCCGTCATTCAACTAGTCCTGTTCGTCAGGCTCGTCGGCATTGCGAGCAATCGCCACGATAGTCACGCCGTCCGGGAGGTCCATCAGCTTGACCCCCATTGTGTTCCGGTCACGCGTACGGCGTACAGGCTTCACCGGAGTCCGGATGACGCCGCCGTTGCTCGTGATCGCGAACAACTCGTCGTCCGGGTCGATCACGACCGCGCCGACCAGACCACCGCGTCGCTCGGTGATCTTCGCAGTCAGCACGCCCTTACCTCCCCGGCCCTGGACCGGGTATTCCTCGATCGGGGTACGTTTCGCGTATCCCCCGTTCGTGGCCACCAGAACGTCCAGACCCTCCCGAACCACCTCCATGGCCAGGAGCACGTCGTCGTCGGTGAAGCGCATGCCGATCACGCCCGTGGTCGCCCGCCCCATCGGCCGCAGCGCCTCGTCGGAGGCGTTGAACCGGATCGCCTGCGCCTTCTTCGACACCATCAGCAGGTCGTCGGAGGGCGCGACGAGGGCAGCACCGACCAGCTCGTCCTCATCGCGCAGGTTGATCGCGATGATGCCGCCGGAACGGGGGGAGTCGAACTCCTCGAGCCGCGTCTTCTTCACCAGGCCGTTCTTCGTGGCCAGTACCAGGTAGGGAGCCACCTGGTAGTTCGGAATTTCGATGATCTGCGCGATCTGCTCGTCCGGTTGGAAGGCGAGCAGGTTGGCCACGTGCTGGCCCTTGGCCACCCTACTGGCTTCCGGCAGTTCGTACGCCTTGGCCCGGTAGACGCGGCCCTTGTTCGTGAAGAACAGGATCCAGTCGTGGGTGGAGCATACGAAAAAGTGGCTGACGATGTCGTCCTGCCGCAGCGTCGCGCCGCTGACGCCCTTGCCGCCGCGCCGCTGCGAGCGGTACAGGTCGACCTTGGTCCGCTTGGCGTACCCGGTGCGGGTGATCGTGACCACCACGTCCTCGCGGGCGATCAGGTCCTCCATGGAGACCTCGCCGTCGAACGGCACGATCTTCGTACGCCGCTCGTCGCCCCACTTCGCGACGATCTCGCCGAGCTCCTCCGAGACGATCCTGCGCTGCCGCTCCGGCTTGGCGAGGATGTCCTTGAGGTCGGCGATCTCGATCTCGAGCTTGGTGAGGTCGTCGACGATCCGCTGCCGCTCCAGGGCGGCCAGCCGGCGCAGCTGCATGTCCAGGATCGCGGTCGCCTGGATCTCGTCGATCTCCAGCAGCCGGATCAGGCCCTGCCGCGCGTCGTCCACCGTGGGCGAGCGCCGGATCAGGGCGATCACCTCGTCGAGGGCGTCCAGCGCCTTGGCCAGACCGCGCAGGATGTGCGCCCGCTCCTCGGCCTTGCGCAGCCGGAACGCGGTCCGCCGGCGGATCACGTCGATCTGGTGCTCGACGTAGTAGCGGATGAACTGGGCCAGGTTCAACGTGCGCGGCACCCCGTCGACCAGGGCCAGCATGTTGGCGCCGAAGGTCTCCTGGAGCTGGGTGTGCTTGTAGAGGTTGTTCAGCACCACCTTGGCGACCGCGTCGCGCTTGAGCACGAGCACGATCCGCATGCCGGTACGCCCGGAGGACTCGTCGCGGATGTCGGCGATGCCGGCGAGCTTGCCCTCCTTGATCAGCTCGGCGATCCGCTCGGCCAGGTTGTCCGGGTTCACCTGGTAGGGCAGCTCGCTGACCACCAGGCAGGGGCGGCCGCGCTTGTCCTCCTCGACCTCCACCACGGCGCGCATCCGGATCGAGCCGCGCCCGGTCCGGTACGCGTCCTGGATCGCGGCCTGGCCGACGATCAGGCCGTAGGTGGGGAAGTCGGGGCCCTTGACGATCTCCAGCAGCGCTTCGAGGGTGGTCGCCTCGTCCGCCTCCGGGTGCTCCAGGCACCACTGCACCGCCGCGCCGATCTCGCGCAGGTTGTGCGGCGGGATCTTGGTGGCCATGCCGACCGCGATGCCCTCGGAGCCGTTGACCAGCAGGTTGGGGATCCGCGACGGCAGGATGGTGGGCTCCTTGGCCCGGCCGTCGTAGTTGTCCTGCAGGTCGACGGTGTCCTCGTCGATGTCCCGCAGCATCTCCATGGCCAGCGGGTCGAGCTTGCACTCGGTGTACCGCATGGCGGCGGCCGGGTCGTTGCCCGGGGAGCCGAAGTTGCCGTTGCCGTCCACCAGCGGGTACCGCAGCGACCAGGGCTGCGCCATCCGGACCAGCGCGTCGTAGATCGCCGAGTCGCCGTGCGGGTGGAACTGACCCATCACGTCACCGACGACGCGGGAGCACTTCACGTAGCCGCGGTCCGGCCGGTAGCCGGAGTCGAACATGGCGTAAAGGATCTTGCGGTGGACCGGCTTGAGCCCGTCCCGGACGTCCGGCAGGGCGCGCCCGACGATGACGCTCATCGCGTAGTCGAGGTACGAGCGCTGCATCTCGACCTCGAGGCCGACCGGCTCGATCCGGTCGTGCGCCACGACGGCCGCGGTTGTCTCCGGGATCTCCGGCTCGTTCGGGGTGGACTCGGGAGTATCGGTCACTGTTAACCCTTATCAGACTCAGAGTCGTTTTCGTGCTGTGGATAACGGCTGTGGAAACCGGCCAAGCTGTGGATAACTCTGTGGACCGGCGGGTCGGCCGGGGACCGCCCGGCCGACCCGCCCACCACCGTCAGATGTCGAGGAACCGCACGTCCTTGGCGTTGCGCTGGATGAACGAGCGGCGCGCCTCGACGTCCTCACCCATCAGCACGCTGAACAGCTCGTCGGCGGTTGCGGCGTCGTCGAGCGTGACCTGGCGCAGGGTGCGGGTGGCCGGGTTCATCGTGGTCTCCCACAGCTCGGGGTAGTTCATCTCGCCGAGACCCTTGAACCGCTGGATGTCGTCCGGCCTGGCGTTGGGCTTCTTCTGCTGGCGCAGCGCGATCAGCCCGTCCCGCTCCCGGTCCGAGTACGCGTACTGGGCGTCGTCGCCCTTCTTGTTCCACTTGATCTTGTAGAGCGGCGGGGCGGCCAGGTAGACGTGCCCCAGCTCGACCAGCGGCCGCATGAAGCGGAACAGCAGGGTGAGCAGCAGCGTCTGGATGTGCTGGCCGTCGACGTCGGCGTCGGCCATCAGCACCACCTTGTGGTACCGCAGCTTCTCCATGTCGAAGTCGTCGTGGATGCCGGTGCCCAGCGCGGTGATCAGCGCCTGGACCTCGTTGTTCTTCAGCACCCGGTCGATCCGGGCCTTCTCCACGTTGAGGATCTTGCCGCGGATCGGCAGGATCGCCTGGGTGCGCGGGTCGCGGCCCTGCTTGGCCGAGCCGCCGGCCGAGTCGCCCTCGACGATGAAGACCTCGGACTCGCGCGGGTCGGTGGACTGGCAGTCGGCCAGCTTGCCCGGCATCGAGCCGGACTCCAGCAGCGACTTGCGCCGGGCCAGCTTGCGCGCCTGCTGCGCGGCGATCCGGGCCCTGGCGGCCTGGGACGCCTTCTGGATGATGGTCTTCGCCTCGGCCGGGTTCCGGTCGAACCAGTCGACCAGCCACTCGTTGCAGACCCGCTGCACGAAGCTCTTCACCGGGGTGTTGCCCAGCTTGGTCTTGGTCTGGCCCTCGAACTGCGGGTTGGCCAGCTTGACCGAGATGATCGCGGCCAGGCCCTCGCGGATGTCCTCGCCGGAGAGCTTCTCGTCGCCCTTGAGCAGCTTCTTCTCCGCGCCGTAGCGGTTGACGACGCTGGTCAGCGCGGCCCGGAAGCCCTCCTCGTGGGTGCCGCCCTCGTGCGTGTTGATCGTGTTGGCGAAGGTGTAGACCGACTCGCCGTACGACTCGTTCCACTGCATGGCGATCTCGACCGACATGCCCTCCTCCTCGGCGCCGAACTCGACCACCGTCTTGTGGATCGGGTTCTTCGAGGCGTTGAGGTGCCGGACGAAGTCGGCGATGCCGCCCTCGTAGAAGAAGGTGACCTCGCGCGGCTTGCCCTCCTCGCCCTCCGGAACCCGCTCGTCGAGCAGATGGATGCGGAGGGCACGGTTGAGGAAGGCCATCTCCTGCAGGCGCCGGTAGATGGTCTGGAAGTCGAAGTCGACGGTCTCGAAGACGTCCGAGTCCGGCCAGAAGGTCACGGCCGAACCGGTGCGGTCGGTGGTCTCGCCCTTCTCCAGCGGCGACGGCTTGGAGTTGGAGTACTGCTGCCGCCAGACGAAGCCGGACTTGTGGATCTCCACCGCCATCCTCGTGGAGAGCGCGTTGACCACGGAGACGCCGACGCCGTGCAGACCGCCGGAGACCGCGTACGCCTTGCCGTCGAACTTGCCGCCCGCGTGCAGCACGGTGAGCGCGACCTCGACACCCGGCTTCTTCAGCTTGGGGTGCAGGTCGACCGGGAAGCCTCGGCCGTTGTCGGTGACCCGGACGCCGCCGTCCTCCAGCAGCACCACGTCGATGGTGTCGCAGTAGCCGGCCAGCGCCTCGTCCACGGCGTTGTCCACGACCTCCCACACGAGGTGGTGCAGACCGCGCTCGCCGGTCGACCCGATGTACATACCGGGCCGCTTGCGCACCGCCTCGAGCCCCTCGAGGACGGTGATCGACTCGGCGCCGTACTCCTGCTTGTCCTGCGCTGCCACCCTCGGCCACTTTCTCGCGCCGGCCGCGCCAGGGGCGCGCCAGGCGCGGGTTCGGCGGACAGGACGCGACGTCGGCGCACGGACCGCCCCCGGGAACTCCAGGTCACGGATCGCATACGCCGGTCGCCGCGGTTGCCCGCGGATCGCGATCGGCTCCACCCGCCGCGGTACTTTGACCAAGGGCCTCCAGGCCCGGGTCCGTCGCTCCGCGTCGGGTCTTCGTCTCGCTGTCAATCCTACTGTGCGCGGACGACAGAGACGCCACTCGGCACCCCCTGCGCGGCGTCTGAGACCTCCGTAGCGGCCCGAATCGCGCTAGCCGCGACTCCCCCTACACGCCAAGGGGGGATCGAGGGCGGGGCCGCCACGGAATCGGGCCGGGCCGAAGGCCGGTCGGGGGTCGCGCGCAGAGCGGCCGTACCGTACCTTTGCGGCGCCACCGGTGCTCGTCTTGATCTTTACCATCCGTAACCGGGACGATCGACCCGATCGATCCGACACGTGCTCACAAGGGGTGACGCCAGATGGGGCTGGACAACGTCGCGGTGCACTGGCCGCGGACCGGCCGCTTCTACGATCCGGTCGCGCCGGCCGAGTTCGTCGACTTCGGGGAGATCGTGGACATCCCGCAGATCTCCGCACCGACCGCGGCGCTGGCCGAACACATCGCCAAGACGGGGACGGTCCGGGCGACCGCCTACACCGAACTGGTCGACCTGATCCTCGGCCTGGAAAATGTGCTCTACGCCACTGACGCCGCCGCCGAGGACGAGGACCCGGTGATCGACCCGGACGGGTGCTCCTGGATCGCCGGCGGCGTGGAGAAGTTCGTCGCCCAGCACCGGCCGTTCGGCGAGCCGGTCACCTTCGAGTCGGTCAGCGAGGTGCTCCGCTCGCTGCTGGCCGACGGGCGGCTCGCCGAGCAGCAGCTGCGCTGGCTGGGCACCCGGCTCGACGCGTTGCGCGACGAGAATGGCAACCCCCCGCAGTGGGACTTCACCTGCGCCGAGCTGGGCGTGCTGGCCGCCTTCTACCGCCGCTGCGCGGACCGTGGCTTCGCCGTCTACGCCGACGCCTGATCCCGCGCCGGCCCGACCCGCCCCGTCGACCTGACCGGGCCGGTCGCCGGCGTCGTCAGGAAGTCGTCGGGCCCGGCGCGGCGGGGGTGCCGGTCACGGCGCGGTTGGCCGCGCCGATCACCTCGGTCAGCATCGTGTGCAGGCGCCGCAGCTCCTCGATCGGCATTCCGAGCCGCTCCACGATCGTCGGCGGGATCTGCTCGGCGCGGGCGCGCAGGGCCTGACCGCTGGCGGTGAGGGTGACGGCGAGGCTCCGCTCGTCCGCGGCGTCCCGTTCGCGCCGCAGGTAACCCGCCGCCTCCAGGCGCTTGAGCAGGGGGGACAGCGTGCCGGGATCGAGCTGGAGCAGGCGACTCAGCTCCCGGACCGACAGCGGTGCGTGCTGCCACAGCGCGAGCATGACCAGGTACTGCGGGTGGGTCAGCCCCATCGGCTCCAGCAGCGGCCGGTAGACGGCGACGACCCCGCGCGCGGCGACGGAGAGGGCGAAACACACCTGCTGCTCCAGCGCCAGCGGATCCCCGTCCAACTGGTCACGCACCGATCGGCCTCCTCATGATCGTTGCTATCGTACCAATCATTGGTGTGCCAATCGTTGGGGCGCAAAACATCGAGGAGAGGTCGGCGATGGGCGAGGAGAAGCGGCAGCAGCGGGCTCCCGGGGAGGGCGGCAGGCTGTGGGCCTGGGCCTACAAGTACCTGGCCGGCCCGGCCGAGGGGGTGCCGGGTGCCGTGCAGGGCGGTTCCACCCAGGCCCGCGAGGCGTGGAAGCGGGACCTGGAGAACCGCAAGCGGTGGAGCCGTGAGCAGCGGGAACGCAAGCGCGCCGAGCGCGAGGCCCGCCGCGCCGAGCGGTGACCCGGGCTCAGCCGTAGGTGTCGCGCGGGCCGCGGCCCCGGACCCGCCGCGGGCCCTTCGCCCAGGACGGCGCCGCCGGGCCGTGGATGTGCAGCTTGCGCACCACGTTGTGGCCCACCTCGCCGGCGATCCGCTTGAGCAGCGAGCCGGCGAGCAGCCGCAGCTGGGTGGCCCAGGCCGTCGAGCGCGCCTCCACGGTCAGCTCGCCGTCCTCCAGCTTGACCGGGCGGCTGTGTTGGGCGATCTCCGGCCCGACGACCTTCTCCCAGGCGCCGAAGACGGTCGCCTCCGCGGCCGGCTGCTGCCAGCCGCGCGCCTTCATCAGCCGTTCCAGCACCACGCCGAGCGGCTGCGGGTCGCGCGGGTCCGGGCCCGGCCCGGAGTAGCCGCGCAGCCGCCGCTCGCCGCCGTCGCCGGAGACCGCACTCTTCCGCCGGGTCTTCGCCGCCTCCGCCCGGCGGGCCTTCGCCGCGTCCAGCACCGCGCGCGCCAGCTCCGGCCCGGCCGCGCCCGCCCCGGCGTCCACACCGGCACCGGCCGGGCGCGCCCCGTCGGCGTTCCCGGCACCGGGCGCGCCGGTCGCACCGGCCGGTCGCGCCGGCCCACCGGTTCCGGCCCCCCGCCCACCAGGCGCGGCGGCCGCACCGGCCCCGGCCGCGTGGGCGGCGGCACCGCCCGCGTCGGTTCCAGCTCCCGGAGGGGTACGCGCACCGCGCTGGCCACCCGAGGCGGCGCGACTCGGGCCGCCGGTCCGGCGACTCGGCCCACCGCCCTCGGCGGCGGGCTCCGGCTCAGTCGACACGTCGCACCGTCCCCTCGCCCACCGCGTACCGGGTGCCGCGCAGCGCCGCCGGCACGTCGTCGTCGACCGCACAGGTCACCAGGAGCTGACCGGCCCCGCCGACCAGCTCCGCCAGCCGCTCCCGGCGGCCCGCGTCCAGCTCGGCGAAGACGTCGTCCAGCACCAGCACCGGCTCGATGCCGTCGGCGCGCAGCAGGTCGTACCCGGCCAGCCGCAGGGCCAGCGCGTACGACCAGGACTCGCCGTGGCTGGCGTACCCCTTGGCGGGCAGCGGGCCGAGGGTGAGGCTGAGCTCGTCACGGTGCGGGCCGACCAGCGTCGTGCCGCGGTCGATCTCGTTCGACCGGGCCTCGGCCAGCGCGGCGGTCAGCGCCTCGGCCAGCACCGCCCGGTCGGTGGTGGCTTCGGCCAGGTCCAGCGACGGCCGGTACGCGATCCCCGCCGCGCCCCGGCCCGCCGCCACCGCGTCGTACGCCTTCGTCACGTGCGGGGCCAGCGCGGCGACCAGTTCCAGCCGGCCGGCCAGCAGCTCGGCGCCGTGTCGGGCCAGGTGGGTGTCCCAGACGGCCAGGGTGGACAGGTCCCCGCCGCGCGACCCACCCGTCTTGCGAGCCAGGTACGCGGTGCGCAGCAGGGCGTTGCGCTGCTTGACCACCCGCTCGTAGTCGGCGCGCACCCCGGCGTACCGGGGCTGCCGGAGCACCAGCAGGTCGTCCAGGTAGCGGCGGCGCTCGGCCGGGTCGCCCCGGACGAGTTCCAGGTCCTCCGGCGCGAAGAGCACCAGCCGCAGCGCGCCGAGCACGTCCCGGGCCCGCCGGGCGGGTGAGCGGCCCAGCCGGGCCCGGTTGGCCTTGCCCGGGACGATCTCCAGCTCGACCAGGAGTTCCCGCCCCTCGTGCACCACCGCGCAGCGGATCACCGCCGAGGCGGCGCCCATCCGGACCAGGGGGGCGTCCGTGGCGACCCGGTGCGAGTCCAGGGTCGCCACGTAGCCCAGCGCCTCGACCAGGTTGGTCTTGCCGACGCCGTTGGCGCCGATCAGGACGTTCGGCCCCGGCTCCAGGTCGACGCCGACCCGCTCGTACGAGCGGAAGTCGACCAGTTCGAGCCGGCGGACGTACACAGGCTGTGGATACCGGTCAGCGCTTGTGGACAGCGTGCCCGCCGAACTGCTGGCGCAGCGCGGCGACCGCCTTCATCGCGGGCGAGTCGTCCTGGCGGGAGGCGAACCGGGCGAAGAGCGAGGCGGTGATGACGTTCAGCGGCACGGCGAGCCGGACCGCCTCGTCGACCGTCCAGCGGCCCTCGCCGGTGTCCTCGGTGTAGCTGCTCAGCTCGGCCAGCTCCGGGTCCTCGTCGAGGGCCCGGTCGAGCAGGTCCAGCAGCCAGGAGCGGACCACGGTCCCCTCACGCCAGGACTTGAAGACGCCCGGCACGTTGGTCACCAGCTCCGAGGCGGCCAGCAGCTCGTAGCCCTCGGCGTAGGCGTGCATCAGGCCGTACTCGATGCCGTTGTGCACCATCTTGGCGTAGTGGCCGGCGCCGACCGGGCCGGCGTGCACGAAGCCGTACTCGCCCTCCGGCTTGAGCCCCTCGAAGATCGGCATCAGCCGCGCGACGTGCTCCTGGGCGCCGCCGACCATCAGGGCGTACCCGTTCTGCCGGCCCCAGACACCGCCGGAGACGCCGACGTCCAGGTAGCCGATGCCCTGCTCGGCGAGGCGCTCGGCGCGGGGGCCGTCGTCGCTGAAGCGCGAGTTGCCGCCGTCGATGATGATGTCGCCCTCGCCCAGCACGCCGGCGAGCTCGTCGATGGTCGCGTCGGTGACGCCGGCCGGGACCATCACCCAGACCGCGCGCGGCGACTCCAGCTTCTCGGCCAGCGCCGCCAGGCTCGGCACGTCGCTCAGCTCCGCGTTGTGGTCGAAGCCGACCACCTCGTGCCCGGCGGCGCGCAACCGTTCGCGCATGTTGCCGCCCATCCGGCCGAGTCCTACCAGGCCGAGCTGCATCTGCTCCTACCTCCGTGCGTCTGGATCTGCTGGGGCTGCGATCAGCGGGACACGCGGATCGGCATGATGAGGTACCGGTACCCCGGGATGACCTCGCCATCCTCCCCGGCGGGGGAAATCACCGCCGGCTTGAAGGCGTCGACGAACGCGAGCTGAGCGAACTGGGCGCCCAGGTTGGCCAGACCGTCGATCAGGTACTGCGGGTTGAAGCCGATGGTCAGCGGCTCGCCGGTGAAGGTGGCCTCCATCGCCTCGCTGGCCCGCGCCTCCTCGGTGCCGCCCGCCTCGACCACCAGGCCGTCGGAGGAGAAGCTCAGCAGCACCGGGGTGGTCCGCTCGGCCACCAGGGCGACCCGCTTGACCACCTCGGTCAGCGCGCTGACCGGCACCCGCGCCTCGGCGTTGTGGGTGGCCGGGAAGAGCGAGCGCACCGGCGGGTAGTTCGCCCCGTCGAGCAACCGGCTGGTGGTGCGCCGGGTGCCGCCGGAGAAGCCGATCATGCCCTCGCCGGCCGCGCCCTGGGAGAGCGCCATGGTGACCTGGCCGCCGATCGGGCCGAGGGCCTTGGCCGTGTCGTGCAGGGTGCGTGCCGGCACCAGCGCGTTGATGCTGATCTCCGAGTCGTCCGGGTTCCACTCCATCTCGCGCAGCGCGAGGCGGTAGCGGTCGGTGGCGAGCATCGCCAGCCTGCCGCCGGAGAGCTCCAGCCGGACGCCGGTCATCATCGGCAGCGTCTCGTCCCGGCCGGCGGCCACCGCCACCTGGGCGACGGCGGCGGCGAAGGCGGCCGCGTCGACGGTGCCGGCGCTCTCGGGCATCTCGGGCAGGGCCGGGTAGTCCTCCACCGGCATGGTCGGCAGGGTGAACCGGGCGCTGCCGCAGACCAGCTCCAGGTGGGCGCCGACCGCGGCGATGTCCACCGGCTTGGCCGGCAGCGCCTTGGTGATCTCGGCGAGCAGGCGGCCGGAGACCAGGGCGGCGCCGTCGGCGTCCCCCTGCACCTCGACGGTCACCTGGCTGGAGACCTCGTAGTCGAAGCCGGAGACCTGCAGGTTGCCGTCGGTGACCCGGAGCATCACCCCGGCGAGCACCGGTACGGACGGCCGGTTGGGCAGGCTCTTCGCGGTCCACGCCACCGCTTCGGCGAGCGCGTCGCGCTCTACTCGGAACTTCATCAATGCCTCCGCGTCGACGTCAGCGACAACTCTCTCATGCCGACCGCTGCCCACCGTCCCGCCCGACCGTGCGGGTACCCATCGCACCTTAGGGCGCGTGGGCATCGGCTGTGCGCCCGACCCCGTTGATTCAGATGCCGGAGCGACCGCCGACGGCGGCGTCCGAGCCGATCCACAGGAAGTCCAACGGTGATGATTGGTTTTTGATTCTTTTAGAAGAGATAACTCATCGTCTTCATCGCACCTGTGCAAACTGTGGAGAACCGGCGTCCGCCCAGGTCAGACAGGTTATCCACCGGTGGTTTGGCTGTGGAGAACCGGGGGGTAAACCGGTGTCGTGGTCCACAGGCCGGCCGGACCCCCAGGTTGTCCACGGTTGTCCACCGGTTGTCCACGGGTAATCCACCGGGTTTCTCCCCAGTGCTGTGGACACCGGCGAGGGCCCCAGGAGCCGTCGTCCCCAGAACCTTCAACAGGCTGCCCACAGGTCGACCGTCGTCGGTGGACAACCGGACCGTCGTCCCCAGGCGTCCACAGCTCCGTCCCCAGGGTTTGTCCACAGTCTGTGGGTAACCGGCTCGGAACGCTACGTGGTTTTCCACCGCCTGTGGAACAGGGGGTGTGGACAACCGGGGCGTGCTGTGGACGAACACGACACCGATCCTGGGCCCTCGACCCGGTGCAGGGTCAACCGTCGGCTCTCCACAGGCACGAAAAAGCGCCCGGCCGAACTGGCCGGGCGCGTCTCCGCGCTCCCTCACCGGCGGGCGCCAGCGTGGCGTACGTAACGACGACTTCAGTTCGGCGCGTCTGACGCCGCGCCGCGACCTGAAGCCGTCGCTCAGGTGTTCTGCTTTATCCGGTTGGTCAGCTCGGCGATCTGGTTGTAGAGCGAGCGGCGCTCCGCCATCTGCTGACGGATCTTCCGGTCGGCGTGCATCACCGTGGTGTGGTCCCGGCCACCGAAGGCCTGCCCGATCCGGGGCAGCGACAGGTCGGTCAGCTCCCGGCACAGGTACATGGCGACCTGGCGGGCGTTGACCAGCACTCGGGACCGGGAGTGCCCACGCAGGTCCTCCAGGCTCACCCCGAAGTAGTCGGCGGTGGAGACCATGATCTGGTCGGCCGTGATCTCCGGCCCGGTGCCGTCCGGGATGAAGTCCCGCAGCACCTCCTCGGCCAGCGACAGCTCGACGTTCGACCGGGTGAGGCTGGCGAACGCCGTGACCCGGATCAGTGCGCCCTCCAGCTCCCGGATCGAGTTCGACACCCGGGAGGCGATGAACTCAAGCACGTCCGGCGGGGCGTACAGCCGCTCCTGGGCCGCCTTCTTCTGCAGGATCGCGATCCGGGTCTCCAGGTCCGGCGGCTGGATGTCGGCGAGCAGGCCCCACTCGAACCGGGTCCGCAACCGGTCCTCCAGCGTCGCCAGCTGCTTCGGCGAGCGGTCGGAGGTGATCACGATCTGCTTGTTGGCGTTGTGCAGCGTGTTGAAGGTGTGGAAGAACTCCTCCTGGGTCCGCTCGCGGTTCTCCAGGAACTGGATGTCGTCGATCAGCAGGATGTCGACGTCGCGGTAGCGGCGCTGGAACGCGCTGGTCTTGTCGTCGCGCAGGGAGTTGATGAAGTCGTTGGTGAACTCCTCGGTCGAGACGTACCGGACCGAGCGGGCGTTGCCCAACGTGGTGGCGTAGTGCCCGATGGCGTGCAACAGGTGGGTCTTGCCCAGCCCGGAGCTGCCGTAGATGAACAGCGGGTTGTACGCCTTCGCCGGCGACTCGGCCACCGCGACGCTAGCCGCGTGGGCGAACCGGTTCGACGAGCCGATGACGAACGTCTCGAACATGTACTTCGGGTTGAGCCGGTTGCCGCCGCCCTCCGCGCCCCCGGGGCGACGGTCGTCCCGCCCGCCGGGTCGGTGGTCGGCGGCGGACCGGCCGGGGCCGCTGTCCGTACCCCCGTCGCGCGGCAGGCCGCGCGGACCGTGCTGGTCGCGCGGCGGCCTGGCCTCGCCCCGGTACGCGGGCTCGAAGCCGCGGCCGTCGACCCCTGGCCCGTCGGGAAGGGCGCGTTCCTCGAAGCCGCGCCGGTCCGGGCCGGGACCGGAACCCCGCAGCGGCTCGGCGAACGCGGCGCCGAAGAGGGTGTCCTGGCCGCCGTCCCGGCTGGCCGGGATGCGGCCCGGGCGGTGGCCGTCGGATGCCGGCGGCGCGACCGGCGACTCCGGCTCGGTGGGCAGCTCCGGGTAGCCCGGCGCCAGGTCCGCGAAGGCGGGCGGTTCCGGGGCGAAGTCGTCCGCGGGCACGTCGAGGCCGAGCTGCGCCGGCTCCGGGCCGCTGCGGTAGACGGTGCCGGCGGGTCGGCCGGCGGTGTCCTCGGCGACCCGGACGGTGACCGCGACCTGGATCGGCCGGCCCAGCCGGCGGGTGAGCGCCTCGGTGATGGCCGGGCGGAGCCGGGACTCGATCACATCCCGGGTGAAGGCATCCGGCACGGAGAGCAGCGCGGTGTCCTCGACGATTGCCCGCAGCCGGGTCAGCCGCAGGTACGCGCGTTGCTGCGCGGAGATGATCTCGTCGGCGAGTTCGTCCGTCGCCGCGGTCCACACCGCGGCAAGGTCGGTCGTACCGGCCACCGTCGTGCCACCCCCTCGCATCTGCTCCCGGTCGCCGCTGTCGTCCAGTCGGCCGTTCCGGGCCCGCCACCGCGTTCGAGCGGGTGGTACCTCACCCCACCGGGCGGCTGACCGACCGGCATCCACAAGTTATCCACAGCCTGTGTGTACCGACCGATTGTGCCGCCCGCCGTGCGCGGGTCGGACCTGCCCCCCTGGTCGGGCGGGACGTTGCGCGGGTTCACCGTGCCGAACGATTCACTGCCGTGTCCGGTCTTGCCTGCCAGCGACAACCCGGACCCCCGACGCTGACCGCAATCGGGCACGGTAACAGCGACGGCCGGGCACCATCAACCGCCCACGCTCCGGGCGCTTGGCGGCATCAGTGAAAACCGCCGGTTCGGTCGGACGGCCGCCCTGCTCGTGCCTCCGGTGACCTGTTTGACGGTCATTGCCCCCCTGCGTAGGCTGGAGGGGCTGCTCTGTCGCCCTCTGCTAGGGTGATGGGTGCTTGCTGTCCGCGATCGCTTCCCCGCATCGCCGAGGTCCCGGGTCGCCGGGCAGCATGGATCGGAGGTCACCGCCGAGGTGGCCTGGACCACCACACGACCCCGGCGATCCCGCGCCGTGGACGTACGAAAACGGAGAGCCTGACGTGAGCAAGCGCACCTACCAGCCGAACAACCGCCGGCGCGCGAAGACCCACGGCTTCCGGCTGCGCATGCGCACCCGGGCCGGTCGCGCCATCATCTCGACCCGCCGCTCCAAGGGCCGCACCCGCCTGTCGGCCTGAGCCGACCGGGTCCGGTCCGGGGGACGTGGGCAGTCGTGCTGACGGCCGCACAGCGACTGCGGCGCAGCAATGACTTCGCCGCAGCGGTCAGGGGTGGCCGACGCGCCGGACGAGGTGCCGTCGTCGTCCACCTGACGCTGCCGGCGACCCCCGAACCCACCGCGACAACCTCGCCGGAGCCGGCGCGGGTCAGCGGCACGGAGACGATCTCCGCGCCGACCCGCGCCGGCTTCGTCGTGTCCAAGGCCGTCGGCCCCGCCGTGGTCCGCAACAAGGTCCGGCGCCGGCTGCGGCACCTGGTCCGCGAGCGCCTGGCCGCGCTTCCCGAGGGAAGCACCCTGGTGGTACGCGCACTGCCCGCCGCCGCCGAGGCGAACTATCTCCGGCTGGGGACCGACCTGGACGCGGCGATCGCCGCCGCTCGGGCACCCCGGGGGCGGCGGTCCCGATGAGCCCCGGATCAGCCGGTTCGCGGCCTACCAGCCTGGGTGCCCGAGTGCTGAGTGGCCCCATCATCGCGTACCGTCGTTGGATCAGCCCGGCGCTGCCGGCCCGCTGTCGGTTCTACCCGTCGTGCAGTGCGTACGCCCTGGAGGCGGTGGCCCGGCACGGCGCGCTGCGGGGAGCCGGGCTGACGGTCCTGCGCTTGTCGCGCTGCCACCCCTTCCACCCAGGTGGACACGACCCGGTGCCCGAGCCGGGTGACCGCCGCCGTGCCGACGTGACTGGAGCCTGAGAATTGAGTCTCGACTGGATCTACTACGCGATCTCGTGGATCCTGCTGACCTGGCACTCGGCCTGGGACGCCATCAAGGTGCCGGTCGGCTCGGTGCTCGGCACGAACTGGGCCTGGATCCTCGCGATCATCTTCCTGGTGGTCACCGTCCGGGTGATCCTCTTCCCGGTCTTCGTCAAGCAGATCAAGTCGCAGCGGGCGATGCAGGCGCTCCAGCCCAAGGTCAAGGAGCTGCAGGAGAAGCACAAGGGTGACCGGGAGACGCTCCAGAAGGAGATGATGGAGCTCTACCGGAAGGAAAAGGCCAACCCGCTGATGGGCTGCCTTCCGATGTTCCTCCAGATCCCGGTCTTCCTCGGTCTCTTCCACGTGCTGCGTCGCCTCGACCCGGCGAAGTCGAACAAGACCCTCTACGGCTGGACGGTCGACCAGTTCAACAGCGCCTCCAGCGCGAAGATCTTCACCGCCCCGATCGCCGGCAAGTTCGGCTCGACCGCCGACGAGCTGGCCCGCCTCGGCGCCAACGGCACCACCGTGAAGATCATCGCCGGCATCCTGGTCCTGGTCATGATGGGCACCACCTACCTGACCAGCCGCCAGATGATCCTGAAGACCGGTTGGGCGGAGGACCCGCAGCAGCGGATGGTGCAGCGACTGATGCTCTACGGCATCCCCCTGTCGCTGCTGATCTCCGGCGCGATCTTCCCGATCGGTGTGATCATCTACTGGGTCACCAACAACCTCTTCACCCTCGGCCAGCAGCAGTGGGTGCTGCGCAAGTTCCCGCCGCTGGTGACCAACCAGAAGCCCGGCAGCACGGCACCCCGCAGTCCGGTGCAGCCGGCCAAGGCCGGTGGCTTCCTCAACCGCGCCAAGCCCGCCGCGCAGGTGCCGGCCAAGCCCGCCGCGCCGAAGGTCGCCGGGCCGAAGCCAGGTGCGAAGCCCACCAATCCGAAGAAGGGTCGGCCGGCCAAGCGGCAGGGCTGACCCCAGGGCCGCCGTCGGGACCACCGGCGGCGGCCTTCCGGCATCGCGCAGCCGCCGTACGGCCGGCGCCGGGCCGGAACCGCCGCGCCTGGCGCGGCCACGGGCGAGACTGCCCGTACAAGACGTGCCCGTGGGCACCGGCCTTCTCCCGCCGGACCCCCGGGAAACCAGCGGACCCGACGGTCCGGCCGAGCGAGTACGGAGATGACACCGTGACCGACACCAGCATCCCCAGTGCGGAGCAGTCCGTGGACGAGGAGATCGTGCCGACCGCCGCGACCGGTGACGGCGAGCCCGAGGAGGCCGGGGAGGCGGCGGCCGAGGTGGGTGCCGCCCCCAAGAAGGCCGCCGGCGAGGGCGAGCTCTTCGCGCAGAGCGAGATCGCTGCCGACTACATCGAGGGCCTGCTCGACATCCTCGACTACGACGGCGACATCGACGAGCTCGTCTCCGGCGGGCGCCCGGTCGTCGAGGTGGTCGGCGCCCGGCTGCAGAACCTGGTCGGCCAGCGCGGCGCCACCCTGGAGGCGCTCCAGGAGCTGGCCCGGCTCGCGGTGTTCCGCCAGACCGGTACGCCCAGCCGTCTGCTGCTCGACGTCGGCGGCTACCGCGCCACCCGGCGCAAGGAGCTCGCCGCCGTGGCCAAGAACGCGGTGGAGAAGGTCAAGGAGCACGGCGAGCCGGTCCGGCTGGAGCCGATGTCCGCCTTCGAGCGCAAGTGCGTGCACGACGTGGTCAACGCCATGAGCGGTGTGGAGAGCGAGTCCGAGGGCGTCGAGCCGAACCGGTGCATCATCGTCCGGCCGGCGGACTGACCGGGTGACCCACGACGACGCCACGGCCGACGCCGTGACCGGCCCGGGTGGTACGCCGCCCGGGCTGTCGCCTGTCCGCCCCGTTCCCTCGCCGGAGGACGCCGCGCTGCCGGCCGAGCTGGCCCCGGCGGCCCGGACGCTCTTCGGTGACCGGCTGGACCTGGCGGCCGCGTACGCCGAGCTGCTCGCCACCGACGGGGTGGTACGCGGCCTGATCGGCCCGCGGGAGGCGCCCCGGATCTGGGACCGGCACCTGCTCAACTGTGCCGCCGTAGCCGAGCGCATCCCGGAAGGGGCCAGCGTCATCGACGTCGGCTCCGGCGCCGGGCTGCCCGGGCTGGTGCTGGCGATCGCCCGCCCCGACCTCCAGGTGATCCTGGTCGAGCCGCTGGCCCGGCGTACCTCCTTCCTGATCGAGGCGGTGCAGCAGCTCGGGCTGGCCAAGACGGTCCGGGTGTTCCGGGGCCGGGCCGACGAGGCGGCCACCGACGCGACGGGCACCGGTCCGTTCAGCGCCGACGTGGTGACCTCGCGAGCGGTCGCGCCGCTCGACCGGCTCTCCGGCTGGTGCCTGCCGCTCGCCGTACCCGGCGGCCGGCTGATCGCCCTGAAGGGCTCCTCCGCCGCAGACGAGATCGCGGAGCACGCCGAGACCGTCGACCGGCTCGGTGGCGGCGAGCCGAGCGTGCACCTCTGCGGGGTCGGCGTCATCGACCCGCCGACCACCGTGGTGGAGATCGTGCGCGAGCGGGTGGTCCGACCGCCGTCCGCCAAGAAGGCACCGAAGCGCTCACGGGGCGGACGCAAGCGCGCTCGGTGATCCCCGCTCGGGTTCCGGCGTGTCGCACGGGCGTGCGGACAACCGAGATGGACCCGCCGCGCCCGTCCCCCGTAGGCTGGCCGCGCGTCGATAGTGTGGGACGGGCGGGCGTCGGGCGCACCGGGTCCCGACCGTTCCCGCCGGGACCGTACGCGCTGCGGTGCGAGTGCGCGTGTGGCCTGATTGACGGGATGCGGACCGACCATCCGGAGCGGGCAGGGATGACAGGTGCATGACGACGGTAGGTACGACGATCCACGGGTGAGACGCCCGGAGGGCATTCCCTCCGGAGTGGACCCTGTTTCACGTGAAACCGACCACGACCTTGGGCCCGCTGACGGCCAGCCGGGTTCCGCCGGCCCGCCGGACTGCGGTCCGGTGGTCCGTCAGGACGTGCCCGCGGTCGGCGCCGCGCGCCCCTCGCCCGAGTCGTACATTCCGCCGCCGCCCATCGCGGACGACGGGGGTCGGCCGGTCAACGCGCCCAGCGACCGCACCGCCCCGGTCCAACGCAACTCCGGCGCGCCGTCCCGCTTCGAGACACCGGTCGGTGGCAACGTGCCGCCCGCCGTACCCCAACAGCCGCACCCTGGCGCGGTGGCGGACTCCGAGTCCGTCGCCGCGAACACGCCGGGGTCGGCGGCCGGGGGCGTGACCGTCGACTCGGCCGCCGCCGCGTACGTTTCACGTGAAACCCCGACGCGCGAAGAGGATGACCCACCGTTGGCTATGGAGGCGATGCGCGCCGTGCAGATCCTGAATCCGAGTGGCGAGGTGACCATGCCTCGGCCCGACCGGACCCGGGTCATGTGCGTCGCGAACCAGAAGGGTGGCGTGGGTAAGACCACGACCACGGTGAACCTGGCGGTGGCGCTCGCCCTGCACGGCAACCGGGTCCTGGTGGTCGACCTCGACCCGCAGGGCAACGCTTCGACCGGGCTCAACGTGCCGCACCACACCGGCGTGCCGGACGTCTACGACTGCCTGATCAACAGCGTGCCGCTGGAGGAGGTCGCCCAGGAGGTCGAGGGCATCCCCAACCTGTGGTGTGTGCCGGCCACCATCGACCTGGCGGGCGCGGAGATCGAGCTGGTGTCCGTGGTCGCCCGGGAGTCCCGGTTGGACCGGGCCATCGACGCGTACCCGGGGCACTTCGACTACGTCTTCATCGACTGCCCGCCCTCGCTCGGCCTGCTGACGGTCAACGCGCTGGTCGCCGCGCAGGAGGTGCTGATCCCCATCCAGTGCGAGTACTACGCGCTGGAGGGCCTCAACCAGCTGATCAACAACATCAACCTGGTACGGCAGCACCTCAACCCCAAGCTCGAGGTCTCCACGATCCTGCTCACCATGTACGACCGGCGTACCCGACTGGCCGACGCGGTCGAGCAGGACGTCCGGAACCACTTCGGCGACAAGGTCCTCCAGGCGGTCATCCCGCGCAACGTGCGGGTGTCCGAGGCACCCAGCTACGGGCAGTCCGTGATGACCTACGATCCCGGTTCGCGGGGGGCGACGAGCTACTTCGAGGCCGCCCAGGAGATCGCCGAGCGCGGTGTCAAGGAGCCGGTGAGCCGGAATGCGTAGTGCGCACGAGTCGCTGGGAGGCGTCGCATGAAGAACCGTCCCCGTGGCGGTCTGGGTCGAGGGCTCGGGGCGCTGATCCCGACCGGGCCGGCACCGGAGGCGCCGGGCACCACCCTCACCGCGCCGGTCGAGGCCGCTCCCGGGCGTACGACGGGTGACGTTCCCGTCGAGGCGGTGACCGCGCCGGTCGCCACCCCGTCGGCGCCACCCGAGCCGCAGCTGAGCCCGGTCCCGGGTGCCCGCTTCGCCGAGATCCCGGTCGACGCGATCGTGCCGAACCCGAAGCAGCCCCGGCACGTCTTCGACGAGGAGGCGCTGGAGGAGCTGAAGACCTCCATCCAGGAGGTGGGCTTCCTCCAGCCGATCGTCGTCCGCCAGCTCGACGCCGAGAAGTACGAGCTCGTCATGGGCGAGCGCCGATGGCGGGCCGCCCAGGCGGTGGGCCGGGAGAGTATTCCGGCGATCGTCCGGGACACCAAGGACGACGCGATGCTCCGGGACGCCCTCCTGGAGAACATCCACCGGGCGAACCTCAACCCGCTGGAAGAGGCCGCGGCCTACCAGCAGCTGCTGGAGGAGTTCGGCGCCACCCACGAGGAGTTGGCGCGGCGGATCGGCCGCAGCCGGCCGCAGATCTCCAACACGATCCGCCTGTTGAACCTCCCGGCGCAGGTGCAGCGTCGGGTCGCCGCGGGCGTGCTCTCGGCAGGCCACGCCCGGGCGCTGCTGAGCCTCGACGAGGCGGAGGCGCAGGAACAGCTCGCCCTCCGGATCGTCGCCGAGGGCTTGTCCGTACGCGCGACCGAGGAGATCGTGGCGCTCGCGCTCAACGACGGGCCGGCGAAGACGCCGGCGGCGAAGCGGCGCACCAAGCCGCACGCCCCGGCGCTCACCGATCTGGCCGACCGGCTCTCCGACCGCTTCGACACCCGGGTGAAGGTCGACATCGGCCGGAGCAAGGGCAAGATCACCATTGAGTTCGCGACGGTGGACGACCTGGAGCGGATCGTGGGCATCATCGGCGTCGGCGAGCAGGAGCCGGAGGACTGACCCCGCCGTGGTTCTATCACCGGCCGCGTCGCCCCTGAGGCACGCGGCCGGTTCGTTTCCTGCTGTCGCTGCGGGCTTCGGTGGCCTGGGTGCGGGATGGCGACCGCGACGTGTTTCACGTGAAACCGGTGTGGCCCTGTTCGGTCGGGCGGCGACTGGAGGCCGGCGAGGGCGCTGGGACCGCCGCGGCGGCTTCCTCGGAGAGTTGCGTCGCTGAGCACTTCACGGAGACCGGCTCGACCCGAGACGCCGTGCTCGTCGGTTGTGAGGCGATGCGGTGTCCGGCGGAAGGACCGATGGTGGGCAGCCGATGCGTCGCGAACCGACAGGCCGATCGGTTCGTGCCGGGGTGGCGAGGTTCCGGTTCCCACCGGACTCGCCAGGGATCGGCAGCTTCCATCACCGGCCTGGCTCACGGGGACAGACGCGCGCGGAGATTGGCTCCTCTACCAACGCGGGCCGCCGAACACAGCGCGAGGAACGTGTCGCCGCCGTCGTTCTGCGTCACGGGGATACCCGTACTCGGCTGACGGGTTGCTCGTCGGTGGCCGTATCGTCGCCCGTCGCCCGTCGCCCGTCGCCCGTCTCAGTGACGGCCGGCGTGGGCGTGGCTCTGACGCCAGCTCTTTCAGGTCAGCCGTAGGAGGCCCCTGTAGCGCCGCCTGAGGCCTCGAGGCGCCCCTGAGGCAAACGGGGCCGCAGTGACGGGCCCTCGTCCCGCCTGGGGCGCCTGGGAGGGCTTCGGCGGTTGCTTCCGGTCGGGGCGGAGATGACACCTGCCCGAACGGACCGGTACCGCAGCACCTCGTTTCACGTGAAACGAGGTGCTGGGAAAGCATTCTCGTGACATGCCCACGACTCAGGCTCGCCCCTGCGGGGATCGATCTCACTGCCAGGGGGTCGCGTTCGACGGGCGCGGCTGGAACGTGCCAAAGGCGATCGGGATCGGCGCGCTGCCCGAGCTGCCGAGTTCACCGATGTCAGCTCGTGATGTCGGCTGCCTCGTCCCCGCTCGCCGGGCAGATCCCGGATCGTCATCGAAGGAACCTGTAGCCGAGCCTGGTGTAGCCCCGACCACGGCGGAGGCCTCGGCGGGTCGTTCTCGGCAGCCTTCTTGACGCGGATACGCCGCCCACACCTCCTGCCGGCAACCACCAATGCCGGCGAAGTCCTGGTGGCAGTGGGCCGGCCAATGCCGGCGGAGTTTGGAGGCAGTTGGTCAGCTGCCCCAATGACGTGGGGCCGGAATCCAGCCCGCCTGCGTGGCGATCGTGGGCTCATGGATCACGCCGAGAGCGAGCCACGCCAGTCCGGCCGAGCCATCCCGGTCGGACCCCATGGACGCCAAGCGGTTCGAGGGCGTGCACCTGCCGCCGGTGGCCCGACGAGGACGGGACGTCGGAGGACGACCCCTCGCCCGGGTCAGCGCCTCGCCCCAGTGGGCCGGCCGATTGCCACCGGAACCGGCTGGACGGCCCACGGCGGCCGGTGCGCATCTGCGGGACGCCGCCCGGCCGGGTCCGCAATCGCCGCGCCCGATCGCCACATGGGGAGGCGCCCCCGGTGTTCCACGTGAAACCGGCGAGGTTCCACGTGAAACGAGCGAGCGGGTCGTTCGGGCCTACCCACGGATCGCTCCGCTCCGGCCTCCGACGCCGCGACCGACGTGGAAGCGATCCGGACCGAGGATGGCCCCTGCGGCGCAGGCCCGCTGAAGCCGGAACACCAACTGCGGCAGATCGAAGACGAGGCGCCGTCGTCGACTGGAACGCCATCCCGGTGCCCTCTCGGCGCGCGTTGCTCGGCAGAAACGCCGCTTCCGGCAGCAGCCAACCGGCGCTTCGCTCGTTGGGAGAAACGGGCCCGCCCTGCCTGTGGTCAGGGCTGTGGATTGGACTCCCCGGTTATCCACAGCGGTTTTCCACAGGCACCCCTCGTTTCACGTGAAACACGGTGTCAGATGGCGTCCTGGCCTGTGGATGACGTGGTGTGGTGGTGATCTCACCAGCCTGTGGACAACTGCTTTCCGGCGGCCTCCGCACGCCCTCGGGTGGCGCCCTGCCGCCCACGAGACGGACTCACGATCGCCGTCGTTCGGGTAGGGACAGCGGTCTCCGACTCGGTTAGGGTCAGCGTCGTGCACGACACTCCTCCCGCAGTCCCGGATTTCACCCAGTGGCCCTCCTTCCCCTTCGAGGGGGACCTCCGCGTCAAGCAACTCGAGGATCCGGTCCCGGTCGAGCCGCCCCGCAAGGGCGAAGGACTCCGGGAATGCACGGCCTGCAACGCCCCCGACGACGCCTACATCTGGGTGGGCGAGCGCTGGCGGGTACGCGCCATGGACCGGCCCACCGGCCTGCCGATGGTGCTGATCCTGGAGTCCCGCTCCCACCTCGACCTCGGCGACCTGCCCAACCTGCTCGCCGCCGAGCTGGGGGTCATGACGGTACGACTGGAACGCGCCATCCGATCGCTGGACGGCGTCGCCCGCGTGCACGTCAACCGCTGGGGCGACGGGTCGGCGCACCTGCACATGTGGTTCCTGGCCCGGCCGTACGGGCGGCTCCAGCTTCGGGGCACCTTCCTGTCGCTGTGGGACTCGATCCTGCCGCCCATCTCCGAGTCCCAATGGCGGGAGAACCTGGCCATGGTGGCCGCCTGGCTGGCCGAGTTCGGTGGACGCCCACTGGCCGAGCCACCGCGCATCCAGTGGCAGGCGCCGTCCAGCCTGTCCGCGCAGGCCTCCCGGAAGCAGGAGGCCGCAGAGCAGCAGGAGGAGCCGGTGTCGGTGATCGAGTCGGACGAGGAGACGCCCGTACCGGCGGCCGACCCGGACGCCGCAGAGGCTGACACGGGCGACGTCAGGGCCGGCGACGATGGCACCGCGGGCGCCGACGTCGAGGTGACGGCCGACGCGGACAGCGCCGACGCGGAGGACAGCAACGGCGGCCAGGAGGACAAGGCTCCCCGGCACGGCGGACACCCCCGGCACGACGACGCTCCGGCCTCCGCGACGACCTCCGCCCCGGCGACGACCTCTGAAACAGCGACGAGCCCGGGAACAGCGACGAGCCCGGGACGGTGAAAGATCCCGCGACGCTGACCGATCCCGCGACGCTGACCGCTCTGGTGACGCCAGGCAGTCAACGGGACTGGAGCGGCGTCGGCGGCCAGTCCGCTGCGTAGCTCACGCCGCGGAACCGAGCGCGAGGTGAGGGAGCTACCGGGAGCGCACGGCGGGCGAACACCCGTCGTGGAGCAGCAGCCGGGGAACGTCGACCCACTGGCCGCGGTCGTCGTCCTGCTCCCGAGAAGCGCGAGTCACCGCTGCCCGGGCCGACTCGGCGGTCGTTCACCGACGCGCTGGCCCAACGCAGTCGACGGGTGGGTTCACACCGGCCGCCGCATCGGCAGCGCGGCACGCGCGGGAAGCGGTCAGCCGCGCCGGGCGGCGGCGCGGCTCACCAGCGACCCCAGCACCCGCCCGAAGTCCAGCCCGGCCGCCTGGATCGCCAGCGGCAGCAGCGACGTCTCGGTCATGCCCGGCGAGACGTTCACCTCCAGCACGTGCGGTCGGCCGTCGGCGTCGACGATCAGGTCGACCCGGGACAGGTCGCGCAGGCCCAGGGCGGTGTGCGCGGCCAGCGCCACCTCGGTGACCGTGTCGGCGACGGCGCTGTCCAGCCGGGCCGGGGCGTGCCAGGTGGTCCGGCCGGCGGTGTAGCGGGCCGCGTAGTCGTACACGCCGTTGCGGGGCACGATCTCCACCGGCGGGAGGGCGCGCGGGCCGTCACCGAGGTCCACCACGGAGACGGCCACGTCCATGCCGGGCACGTACCGCTCGACCAGCGCCGTCGAGTCGTACGCGAAACAACCGACCATCGCGGCGGGCAGCGCCGTGGCGTCCCGGACCACGGCGGCGCCCAGGCCGGAACCACCCTGGGTCGGCTTCACCATCAGCGGCAGCCCCAACCGGTCCACGATCCGGTCGAGCACCGCCACCGCGCCCAGCTCGGAGAAGCGGTCGTGCGGCAGCGCCACCCAGTCGGGAGTGGGGATGCCGTTCTCCCGCAGCACGGCCTTCGCCGACGGCTTGTCCCAGGCGAGCCGGGAGGCGCGGGCGTCGCAGCCGACGTACGGCACGCCGCAGAGGTCCAGCACGCCGCGCAGCGAACCGTCCTCGCCGGTCGCGCCGTGCAGCGCGATCACCACCGCGTCCGGCGGGTCGGCGGCCAGGGCGGGCAGCAGCGCCACGTCGGCGTCCCGCAGCTCCGCCTCCACGCCGACCGCGCGCAGCGCGTCGAGCACCCGGCGACCGGAACGCAGCGAGACGTCCCGCTCGTAGGAGAGGCCACCGGCGAGCACCAGCACGTGCAGGTCGGCGGTGACGGCGGGATCGGTCACGGGGGATGCCCCGGCGGAGGTCACGGCCATGCCGGAATCATGCCAAGTCGGGTCCCGGCGCGTCCGCGCCGCCCTGCCGCCGGCGCCCGGGCGGGGTCACCGTGCCGAAGACCCGGCGCATGGCGATGTCCTGCTCCATCACGCTCGCGAGGCGCCGGACGCCCTCCCGGATCCGCTCCGGCGACGGGAAGGAGAAGTTGAGCCGCATGTTGCCGGTGCCGGAGCCGTCCGCGTAGAAGCCGGTGCCCGGCACGTAGGCGACCCGGGCGGCGATGGCGCGGGGCATCATCGCCTTGGCGTCGAGCCCGTCCGGCAGGTTCGTCCAGACGAAGAGGCCACCGGCCGGGGTGGTCCAGGTGGTGCCGTCCGGCATCAGGTCCTCCAGCGCGGTGAGCATCGCGTCCCGCCGCTCCCGGTAGACCTCCCGGTAGACCTTCAGCTGCTGCCGCCACGGCATCGTCGACAGGTACGTCGCCACGGCCGCCTGGGCGTAGCCGCTGGGGCAGAGGATCTGCGCCTCGCTGGCGATCACCAGCTTGTCGCGAACCGCGTGCGGGGCGAGGATCCAGCCGACCCGCAGGCCGGGGGCGAAGGTCTTGGAGAAGGTGCTCAGGTAGAAGACCCCGTCGCGGCGGCGGGCCCGCAGCGGCAGGGGCGCCTCGCCCTCGAACCCGAGCTGACCGTACGGGTCGTCCTCCACCACGAGCAGGCCGGCCCGCTCGCAGATGTCCAGCACCCGCTCGCGGCGCTCCTCGCTCAGCGTCACGCCGGTGGGGTTCTGGTAGGTCGGGATGGTGTAGAGGAACTTCACCCGGCGACCGGCGCGGGCCAGGTCGGCGATGGCCACCTCCAGCGCCTCCGGGATCAGCCCCTCGTCGTCCATCGGCACGTGCGCCACCTGGGCCTGGGCGGCCTGGAACACCCCGAGCGCGCCGACGTACGTCGGGCCCTCGGCGAGCACCACGTCCCCCGGGTCGAGGAAGAGCCGGGCCACCAGGTCGAGGGCCTGCTGGCCGCCGACGGTCACCACCACGTCCTCCGGGGAGGCGCCGCAGGACGCGTCGATGCCGGAGAGGGCCATCACCTCGCAGATCCGCTCGCGCAGCTCCAGGGTGCCCTGGCCGATGCCGTACTGGAGGGTGGTCACCCCGTGCTCGGAGCCGAGCCGGCCCAGCATCTCCCCGACCGCGTCGAGCGGCAGCGCGGCGATGTAGGGTGCCCCACCGGCGAGCGAGACGACCTCCGGCCGGCTGGCCACCGCGAAGAGCGCCCGGATCTCCGAGGCGGTCATTCCGCGGACGCGCCGTGCGTACCGGTCGGTGTAGTCGTCGAGCGTCGTGCCGGTCATGACATCACCTCGATCGGGTGTCGGTCGGGCTCCCGCCCCGTGTGGTACCCGTGGAGCCGGCGACCATGGCGGCGCGGGACGCCGGTTGGTCGATCCTAGTCCGCGGCCGCCACCCCGGAACCCCTGACGTGGGCCGCGTCCACATCCCGGACCGCCGTCCCCGGCTCGGGTGGTCGTTCGCGCGTCCCCTCCCGTACGGTCGGCTGGCGGCGTACGATCGCTCGTCGGGGGGCAGGAAGGCGGCGGCGTCTCCTCCGCGCTGGTTTCACCTCCGAGCCTATTGTGGGGATCCGCCAATGTCGCGACGTCTGGTCAGTCTGACCCTCGACACCCTGGAAGACCTGCCCCGCCCGTGCCGGCAGTGCGTCTACTGGGAGCTCGACCCGGTCTCCGCCGACCGGGCCTGCGCCGCCGGTGACCCCGGCCTGGAGAAGGAGGCCTGGGTCTCCCAGACCCTGCTGGAGTGGGGCTCCTGCGGCAAGCTGGCCTACGTCGACGGCATGCCCGCCGGCTTCGTCATGTACGCCCCGCCCGCCTACGTCCCCCGGTCGATGGCCTTCCCCACCTCGCCGGTCTCCGCCGACGCGGCGCTGCTGATGACCGCCAACGTGGTGCCCTCGTTCGCCGGCGGCGGGCTGGGCCGGATGCTCGTCCAGGGCGTCGCGCGGGATCTCACCAAGCGCGGCATCAAGGCGATCGAGGCGTTCGGCGACGCCAAGTTCGGCGACGGCGACGACGCGACCCGGGCCTGCGTCGCCCCCGCCGACTTCTTCCTCTCGGTGGGCTTCAAGACCGTCCGGCCGCACCCGCGGTACCCCCGGCTGCGCCTGGAGTTGCGCACGGCGCTGAGCTGGAAGTCCGACGTCGAGTACGCGCTGGAGAAGCTGCTCGGCTCGATGAGCCCGGAGACCCTGCTCCGCCCGGTACGCCCCGCCCCGGCCACCCGCGCCACCACCGGCTGACGCCGGAAGGCCGGCGGAAGGGGGAGCGCCCCGGCGATGACGGCTCAGTCCATCACCGCGCCGGCGGCCACCACCTTGCGCAGCTCGCTGACGTCGATCGAGCCCGTCGGCACGTCCCGCTCGATCGGGAAGAACATCCGCTGCACGGCGGCCACGATCGCCTCGACCACCCTGTCCCGGAACCGGGGGTCCACCAGCCGGGTCCGGTCCCGAGGCGAGGTGAGGTAGCCGACCTCGACGCGTACCGCCGGCATCCGGGTCAGCCGCAGCAGGTCCCACGCCTTGGCGTGGGTACGGCAGTCCCGCAGCCCGGTACGCGCCACGATCTCCCGCTGCACCAGCCCGGCCAGCCGCTCCCCGGTCGCCGAGGTGACGCCGTTGTCGGTGCCGTAGTGGTAGGTGGCCACCCCGTCGGCCTCGGGGTTGGCGTGCCCGTCGGTGTGCAGCGAGATGAACACGTCCGCACCGAGCGAGTTGGCCAACTGGGCCCGGTCGGTGTCCGGCAGGCACGTCGCCGGCGTCGGGCCACGGGTCAGCTGCACCCGTACGCCCGCTGCGGCCAGCCGCCCCTCCAGGCGGCTGGCCAGGTCGTGCACCAGATCCGCCTCGCTCCAGCGCAGCGGGCCGTCCGGCACCACCACACCCGGGTCGGTGCCGCCGTGGCCGGGGTCGATCACCACCGTCCGCCCCACCAGGGTCGGCCCGGACTGCCGGATCGCGTCGGACTCGCGCAGCCACTGCGGCCGGCCGCCGACCACCTTGCGACCGAGGCGGCGCAGCGCACCCATGGTGTGCGGGCCGCAGGAGCCATCCGGTTTCAGGCCCACCTCGCGTTGGAACTGGGCCACCGCGCGGGCGGTGCGGACGCCGTAGATGGCGTCGGCGTGGCCCACGTCGTACCCCATCTCCAGCAGCCGCTCCTGGAGCGACCGGACGTCCTCGCCGGTGAGAGGTTCGGGCACCGCGTGGTAGAGGGTGCGGGCGCCGAGCCGCCAGCGGGCGGCGTCCAGGGCGCGCCAGGTCTCGGCACCCACCCGACCGTCGACGCTGAGCCCCCGGGACTGCTGGAAGGCGCGGACGGCGCGTTCCGTGGCGACGTCGAACTCGTCGCCGATGGCGGGCGGAAGCAGTTCGAGGCCGGTCAGGACCGTGCGGATCTCCGTCACGGCAGGCCCACGGTCACCGGGTCGGATCGGACGCACGCACGACCCCCTCTGCACGGATGCTGGCTGGGCGGGCGCCACGGTCGCGCGACCGGAGTGCTCTGGCGCGTAGCGGATGCCTACGGAGCGTACCGTGCCCGGTGGCCGTCCACCCGGCGTTCGCCCAGCTCAGGGCCGGGAACGACGGAACCCCCGCACCCGGGGAGGGTACGGGGGTTCCGGTGCTGCGACCGTCAGAGGGCCGACTCGATCAGCCGGACCAGCTCGCCCTTGGGCTTGGCGCCGGCGATCGACTGCACCGGCTCGCCGTTCTTGAAGATGGTGAGGGTCGGTACGGACATCACCCGGTAGGCGCGGGCGGTCTCCGGGTTCTCGTCGATGTTGAGCTTGACGATGGTGACCTGGTCGCCCATCTCGCCCGCGATCTCCTCCAGCAGCGGGGAGACCTTGCGGCACGGCCCGCACCACTCGGCCCAGAAGTCCACCAGTACCGGCTTGTCGGACTTCAGCACGTCAGTGGCGAAGTTCGCGTCGGTGACGACCTTTGTTGCTCCCACTATGACCCTCCTCCGGGACTTTCGTTCTTCGGTTGTTCAGCCGCTGATCGTGGCGATGAAGCGCTCGGCGTCGAGGGCGGCGGCGCAGCCCGTGCCGGCCGCCGTGATGGCCTGCCGGTAGGTGTGGTCGACCACGTCGCCGGCGGCGAAGACACCCGGCACGCTGGTCCGGGTGCTCGGCGCCTCGACCTTCACGTACCCCTCGTCGTCCAGCTCCACCTGCCCCCGGAAGAGCTCGCTGCGCGGGTCGTGGCCGATCGCCACGAACACGCCGGTCACGTCGAGCACCTTGGTGTCGCCGGTGTGCACGTTGCGGACCCGTACGCCGCTGACCTTGCCGTCCTCGCCGAGGATCTCCTCGACGGTGCTGTTCCACTCGACCTTGATCTTGTCGTTGCCGAGGGCGCGGTCGGCCATGATCTTGCTGGCGCGGAACGAGTCGCGCCGGTGGATGATGGTGACCGAGTCGGCGAACCGGGTGAGGAAGCTCGCCTCCTCCATCGCGGAGTCGCCACCGCCGACGACGACGATGTGCTGGCCGCGGAAGAAGAAACCGTCACAGGTGGCGCAGGACGACACGCCGTGGCCCAGGAACTCCTGCTCGCCCGGCACGCCCAGCGGACGCCAGGCCGAACCGGTGGAGAGGATGACGGCCCTGGCCCGGTGGGCGGTCTCGCCGACCCAGACGGTGCTGACCGCGTCCGACCCGATCATGCCGGTGTCCTGCAGCTCGACCCGGGTGACGTCGTCGGTGAGGAACTCCGCGCCGAACCGCTCGGCCTGCTTGCGCATGTTGTCCATCAGCTCGGGGCCGAGGATGCCGTCGGCGAAGCCGGGGAAGTTCTCCACCTCGGTGGTCGTCATCAGCGCGCCGCCGGACTGCACACCCTCGATGACGAGCGGCTTGAGGTTGGCGCGCGCGGCGTAGACCGCCGCCGTGTAACCGGCCGGCCCGGAGCCGATGATGATCAGGTTGCGGACCTCGTCCACTGCCGTCTCCCGATGTGTGTGTTCGACATCCGCCCCCGGCTGACCCACCGCCGGGACGACGCCGATCCGAGTGCCGACGGCTCAGCGACGCCGGCGGCTGACTTGCAAAACGTCATCGTACGAACCGGGGATTCCCGAACCGGTCATCCGGTGGGTCACGTCACGCGGCGGCGGACGGCCGGCGACCGTGACCTCACCCTACCCGCGCCCGGTAGCGGGTGTCCGCGCCGGATCCCGGCACGCCACACTCCGCGCCGCTCGCCCAGGCCCAGCGCTCTCCCGACGGATCGGCGAACCGGAGGACGAGCGCCGGTTCCCCCTGGAAGCTGGCGTAGTCGAGCAGTTCCACCGTGATCGCCCCGCGTCCGTGCTCGGCGGCGATCTCGGTGAGACAGGCGTCCAGCGCGTCCGGAGGGGCGAGCCGGAGGAGCCCGCCGGGGGACGGGCGCCGGTCCGCCTCGGAGGACTTCGCGGTCGACCCGCCCGGTGCCAGCCCGGGGCCGTCGGTGGCCACCCGGGGCAGCGCGGTCGGGGCCGCGCCTCCGGCCAGGGTCTGCGGCGTCCAGTCGGTGCCGCTGGTCTGCGGTGCGCCGGTGACCCGGAAGGGTGCCGTCGCCGAGGCGGCGTCGCCCCCGGCGACCGTCGACTCGGCCGTGCCGCCGCCCCCCGAGGTGTCGAGCAAGTGGTCGACGCCGAGCCCGACGGCCGCGAGCGAGGCCGCGGCCAGCGCGACCGGGGCGGCGAGCCGCGCCCAACGCCGGCGCCGACGGCCCGGCCCGGTCGCGTCGTCCCGGCCGGCCCCGGCGGTACGCCCCGGCCTCCGCGCGGACTGCGCCGGCACCGGCTGCTGCCGCTCGCCGGCCGGCGTGCCGGCATCCACCGGGGTGGTGAGCGCCGGTGCGGGACCGGCGCCGGCCAGCGCGGCGGTGAGTCGTTCGGTGACCGCGAGCGGCATCTGCAGGGCCGGTTCGGCCCAGCCGGCCAGGTCGGCGCGGACCTGGGCGACGGCTGGCGCCAGCAGCGCGTACGCCTCGGCCCAGGCCGGGTCCCTCTCGACGAGTCGGGCGACGGTGGCCGCCTCCGGAGTGCCGTCCAGCGCCCCGCCGAGGTAGTCGGCGAGCAGGTCGTGGTCGACCCCGCTGAACTTCCCGGCCGTCACGCGTCCTCCTGGTTGGCGTCCGGTCGGGAGTGCCCCGACCCCGATCCGACGCCCTCGGAGGCCCGGGGGTTCCCGAGGGTGACGCCGGGCACGCCCCGGCCGGCGACCGGGACCGCATCCGGCCCGGCGTCGTCGGAGCCGGTCCGCAGGTGCCCGAGCTGGACCGCCAGCCGGGCGCGGCCACGGGCGCAGCGGCTCTTCACCGTCCCCTCGGCGACGCCGAGGATCCGGGCCACCTCGGCGACCGGGTAGCCCTGCACGTCGACCAGCACGAGGGCGGACCGCTGCTCGACCGGCAGCGTGGCCAGGGCCTGTCGGACGACCAGCGCGGTGTCGTGGTCCGCAGCCGGAGCGGCCGGCTCGACGCCGCCCGAACCACCCTCGTCGACCCGGGTGCCGTCGGGCAGCGGGACGGTCGGGTGCGCCTGGCGGCGGCGGATGCGGTCCAGGCAGGCGTTCACCACGATCCGGTGCAGCCAGGTCGTGACGGCCGAGTCGCCCCGGAACCGGGCGGCGCCCCGGTGGGCGGAGAGCAGCGCGTCCTGGAGGGCGTCGGCGGCCTCCTCGCGGTCGCCGAGCGTCCGCAGGGCCACCGCCCAGAGGCGGTCGCGGTGCCGGTGGAACAGTTCGGTGAACGCGTCCCGGTCACCGGCCACGTGGGCGCGGAGCAGTTCGACGTCGCTCGCCTCGGCGGGCGCGACCGCGCGCGGCGGTACGACCGGCACCGCCTCGCCGGTCGCCGGATCGGGCGTACGCCCGCCGCGACCGGCCATCACCCCGTCCGTCGGATGCGGTGCCGGGCGCGCGGCGGGCGGCTCACGACCCCTGGACCGTGATTTCCTGGACGCCGAGCTTCCAGCCGTCTCCGCTGTCCTTCTCCGGCAGCTCGGTGATCCAGAAGAGCAGGTAGCGGTACGTCTTGTCGGCGTCGAAGCCGTTGAAGGTCATCTTGGTGCCGTCGTGCCCCTCGAACGGCTGCCCGATCCGGGTCGTGTAGGCGGCCTTCAGCTGCTTGTCACCGGCGGAGCTGGGCGGGAAGTCGGCGTCACCGGCGAGCAACTCGGCGGAGGCCCCGGTGGACGAGAGGACCGCCTGCACCGACTTGACCGTGTGCGGCGCGCCCAGGTCGATCCAGACGCCCATGCCATCCTTCAGGCCGCCGAACTTGCCGTTGTTCCGGTAGCTCTGGGTCTCCCAGCCCTCGTCCTCGTCGCCGTCGATCACCTTCTCGGCGTCGCGCACCTCTGCGCGGTCCCGGCTGTCCGGGTCGACGATCCGGACCTCTTCGACGTTAAGCTTGCGCACGGCGGGCGCGGGTGCGCTGGCCTGGCCGGACGGGGCGCTGTTCGACGGCCGGGCGACCGGCTCGGTGTCGGGCGACTTGTCGTCGCCGCCCAGTGCGCTGATCCCGATGAGCAGGCCGACCAGGGCGACCGCCAGCAGACCGGCGATGCCCACGGCGACCTTCCGCCCACCGGCGGCGGCCAGCGGGGACGGGTCGTCGCCCGGGTCCGCGGTGAACCGGATGGTGCCGGTCTGGTCGAGGAAGTGGTCCTCGGCCGGGACGTCGAGCCGGGCCAGCTCAGCGGCGAGCACGTCCGACGAGGGCGGGGCGATCTCGGCGTCGAGCAGGTCCATGGTCAGGTCGTCGAGGTACGCCGGCACGCCGGCCCGGACCTGCCGGGGCGCGGCGATCGCGCCGCTGGCGTCCCGGACCGCGTCCGGGATGGCGGCCCGACCGTGCCCGGCGGTCGCGCCGCGCAGCGGGGCCTCGGCGTGCGGCCAGTGCCCGGTGAGGGCGAAGTAGAGGATGCCGCCGACCGCCCGGATGTCGTTCTCCTGGCTGTCCGCGCCGTCGGTGCGCGCGTCGGCCAGGACCACCCGGCCGTCGTCGCTGATCATCACGGTGCCCGGGTGCACGTTGCCGTGCACCATGCCGGTGGCGTGCACGGCGGCCAGCGCGCTGGCGACGGCGTTGCCGATGGCCGTGGCCCGGGCCGGGTCCATCGGCCCGTCGGCGACCATCTCGCGCAGGGAGTTGCCGTCGACCCACTCGCGGACGACGTACGCCCGCTCGTCCTCGTCGATCGCGTCGTAGACGCCGACCAGGTTGGGGTGGATGACCCGGCTCGCGGCCACCGCCGCCTGGAGCATCTCGGTGGCGGAGTCGCCGCCGGGGTAGCGCAGCACGACCGCGACCGGTCGGCGCAGCACCACGTCGACCCCCCGCCAGACCAGCCGCCCGGCGCTGTCGTTGTTGATGTGCTGGACCAGCTCGTACCGCTCGGCGAGGATCTCACCGGCCGTGGGAGCACCGAAGGTCATGACGGGCGGAGCAGTCTCCTCCGCCTCCTGACCCTCGCCGACCTGGGTCACCCGTCCTCCCTCGGTGATCGTGTCGATCGATGGACCCGCGCTGCTGGGCATGTGGCTTCCCGCTCTGCCTTCGAAGGAACCGGCCGGCGTCTCGACGCGTACGTCGGCCACCTGCCGTATCCGTCGAGAGCGACCTTACCTGGACTGCCCGTCATCCCGACATGTCATCTTCCCGCCGTGCCCGGCGAGGTGCCGGATGTGGACGACCTCGCCCGGTTACGACCGTTGTCAGCCACGTTGCTGGCACATGTACTAGCCAATCTAGAGGTTGACCGCAAGTGATCGCAGCAGGGGCCGGCGCTGGTGTGGCGGTCCGCCGACGTCCTGTCAGGTTCCCTCCGAACGGCCCTCCATGCTCAGCCGTACGGTTGGTTGTCCACAGGCCGATCCGGTAGCTGACCGGGGAAACGCGAAGTTATCCACAGCCACGTCCCCAGGCTGGTGATCCTCGTTCACCGTCCGTGCCGGGCGGCCGGCCGTCGACCGGTCGCCGGCTCAGCGGCCGAGCCGCCGGCGGACCATCCCGACGACCTCGGTGATCTCGCCGACCCGCAGCACCATGGCCAGCCCGAGGTAGGTCGCGCCGATCACCGCGCCGCCGATCACCAGCTGGACCGCCGCCGCGAGCCAGCCCAGGTCGGCCGGGTCGCCCGGGAGCAGGCTGACCACCAGCAGGCCGACCAGCGCGGCACCGAGCGAAGCGACGATCACCTTGCCCATGGTCCGCATGATCCCGCCGAGCCCGATCCGGCCGACCCGCGGCCGCAGCAGCATCGCCGAGACGACCGCCGCCGCGACGTATGAGATCGCGTTGCCGAGCATCATCCCGGCCGCCGCGAAGGCGGGCGAGAAGACGATGAAGAGGCCCACCTGGAGCAGCACCCGCAGTGCCACCACCGGGATGTTGACCAGCGCCGGGGTGCGGGTGTCCGGCAGCGCGTAGAAGGCGAAGGTGAAGAGCTGGCTGATCGCGAACGGCACCAGGCCCACGGCCGCGACTAGCAGCACCGTCGACGTGGCGCGGGCGTTGTCGGCGTCGAAGGCGCCGTACTGGAAGACCACCCGGGAGATCGGGTCGGCCAGGACCGCGTAACAGACCGCGATCGGGGCGAGCACCGCCGTCACCATCCGGGTGCCCCGGGACAGGTCGGCGGTGACGTCGCGGAAGCGCCCGTCCGCGGCGGCGGCGCTCATCCGCGGCATCAGCGCGGTGATGATCGAGACGGCGATGATGCCGTGCGCCATCATCAGCAGCAGGAAGACGTTGTTGTAGATCAGGATGCCGGCGCTGTCCTCGCCCGCCGCCCGGGTGAGCAGGTTGACCACCACGAAGAGGCCGAGCTGGTTGACCGCGACGTAGCAGAACATCCAGGCGCCGAGCTGGGCCAGCTCGCGCAGCCCCAGCTCGCGGAAGTCGAACCGCCACTTCCACCGGAAGCCGACCTTGCGCAGCGCCGGCAGCAGCCCGGCGGCCTGCACCGCCACGCCGAGCAGGGTGCCGCCGCCGACCAGCAGGATCTGGCCCACGCCCAGCTCGCCGGGCTGCAGCGCCTTCGCCCCGAAGACCAGGATGTAGAGCCCGAAGGTGCTGATGACCACCAGGTTGTTCAGGATCGGCGCCCACATCGGCGCGGCGAAGTGCCCCCGGGTGTTCAGCACCGCGGCGATCAGCGCGCTGACGCCGGTGAAGAACAGCATCGGCAGCATCAGGTACGACAGGTACGTGACGAGGTCGGTGTAGTCCGCGTCCTTGCCGCTGGCGTAGAGGGCGGTCAGCACCGGCGCCGTGAGCACCGCGAGCAGCGCGGCGGCGGCCAGCGCGATCACCGCGAGGGTGAGCAGCCGCTGCGCGTACGCCTCGCCCCGGTCCGGGTCGGTCTTGCGCCGGCGGACCAGCACCGGGATCAGCACGCTGGTGAGCACGCCGCCGAGCAGGAACTCGTACACCTGGTTCGGCAGGAACTGGGCGGTGGTGTACGCGTTGCCGACCAGGTTGCCGAGCGCGGCGCCGATCATCAGGTTGCGGATGAAGCCAGTACCCCGACTGATCAGGCTGCCGACCGCCATCACCGCGCTGTTCGCCGCGGCGCTGGCCTCCCCCACCTGTTCCGGCGGCGGTGCGGTGGCCTCCACCGCCGGCTGGTTCAGCGGCTCGGCGGAGATGAAGGTCGCCTCGTCGGTCGGTGGGATCGCACCGTCCGGCGTGGCGTTCGCGCTGCGGTAGAGCCCGCCGCTCATCTCCTGCCTCCAAGGGGTACGTCGGAGCCGGACGACCGGCCCGCACGCCAAGACCTTAGTCAACGCCGCCCTCATACCCGCGCCCGGCGGATCAGATCCCGCCCCGGCCCGATAGGCTGGCGATCCCATGTCCGAAGCTGCCTCCGCACCCCACGCCGCCGACCGCCGCGAGCTCACCGCCGCGCAGCGCAACGCCGTCGCCGAACTGCTCCGCGTGTCCCCGGTCGCCGACGAGCTCGGTCGCCGCTTCGCGCGCGCCGGGCACGAGTTGCACCTGGTGGGTGGTTCCGTCCGCGACGCCCTGCTCGGCCGGCTCGGCGAGGATCTGGACTTCTGCACCGACGCCCACCCGGACCAGACGCTGCAGATCATCAAGGGCTGGGCCGAGTCCATCTGGGAGACCGGCCGCGAGTTCGGCACCATCGGCCTCCAGCGCGACGGGCTCCGGCTGGAGATCACCACCTTCCGCGCCGAGGCGTACGACCAGGTCAGCCGGAACCCGATCGTCGAGTACGGGACCAGCCTCACCGAGGACCTGCGGCGGCGGGACTTCACCATCAACGCGATGGCGGTCAGCGTTCCCGACCACCGGTTCACCGACCCGCACGGCGGCCTGGACGATCTCGCGGCCAAGGTCATCCGTACCCCCGGCACGCCCCGGGAGTCCTTCGGCGACGACCCGCTGCGGATGCTGCGGGCGGCCCGCTTCGCCGCGCAGCTGCGCTTCGCCGTGCACCCCGACGTGCACGAGGCGATGACCCGGATGGCCGCCGACCTGGACCGGATCACCGCCGAGCGGATCCGGGACGAGTTCACCAAGCTGCTCTGCGGCGCCGACCCGATCACCGGGCTGCGGCTGCTGGTCGACACCGGGCTGGCCGAGCGCTTCCTGCCCGAGCTGACCGGGCTCAAGCTGGAGATCGACGAGCACGCCCAGCACAAGGACGTCTACGAGCACACCCTGACGGTGGTCAGCAACGCGGTCTCCTTCGAGACCGACGGCTGTGACTTCGTGCTCCGGATGGCCGCGCTCATGCACGACGTGGGCAAGCCGGCCACCAAGTCGGTCGGGCCGGACGGCCGGGTCAGCTTCCACCACCACGAGGTGGTCGGCGCGCGGCTGACCAAGGCCCGGATGAAGGCGCTGCGCTACCCCAAGGACGTCACTGCGCAGGTGGTCAACCTGGTGGCACTGCACCTGCGCTTCTACGGGTACGGCCGGGGCGAGTGGACCGACTCGGCGGTGCGCCGTTACGTCACCGACGCCGGTGACCTGCTGCCCCGGCTGCACAAGCTGACCCGCTCGGACTGCACCACCCGCAACCGTCGCAAGGCGGCCCAGCTCGCGGCGGACTACGACGCGCTGGAGGAGCGGATCGCCCGGATCGCCGCCGAGGAGGACCTCGCCCGGGTCCGCCCCGACCTGGACGGCAACGCGATCATGGAGCTGCTCGGCGTACCGCCGGGGCCGGTGGTCGGGCGGGCCTGGCAGTACCTCAAGGAGCTGCGCCTGGAGCGCGGCCCGCTGGAGCGGGACGAGGCCGAGGCCGAGCTGCTGCGCTGGGCCCGCGAGCAGGGCGTCATCGACCAGAGCTGACGCCGAGGGCGCCGTCGGAGTGGACGGCGCCCTCGGCAGCTGGTCAGCGGGTCTCGACTGCGCTGCCGTCGACCGCGGGCTTGCCGTTGCCCGCCGACGCCGAACCGCCGGCGGACGCCGAGCCGAGCCGGGCGAGCAGGCCGGGCAGGTCGATGCCGGTGAGGTCGGAGCCGAGCTGGAGGCCCTGCGCCACGTTGCCGGCCACCGACTTCGTCAGCGACGACGCGCCGTCGGTGGAGATGACGGTCATCTTGTCGATCGCCCCGATCGGGGCGCTGGCCGCCTCGACCACCTGCGGCAGCACCTTGACCAGCAGGTCCAGTACGGCCGCTTCGCCGTACGCGGCGAACGCCTCCGCCTTGCGGGCCATCGCGTCGGCCTCGGCCTGCCCCCTGGCCAGGATGGCCGCGGCCTCCGCCTGGCCTTCCCGCTCGACCGCCTCGGCGATCGCCGAACGCCGGCGCTGCTCCGCCTCACCCTCCTTGGCGCCCTCGATCGCGTTCGCCTCGGCGAGCGCGGCCCGGCGGGCCCGCTCGCCCTCACCGGTCAGCCGGGACTGCTCGGCGGCGGCCTGGGCGGCGGCGATGACGGCCTGCCGCTGCGCGTCGGCGTTGAGCACCGCCGCGTTGCGGGCCGCCTCGGCCTCCTGCTCCACCTTGTAGCGCGCCGCGTCGGCGGGCTTGCGCACCTCGGTGTCGAGCTGGCGCTGCTTCAGCTCGGCGTTGCGCTCGGCCACCTTCTGCTGCTCGGAGAGGATCGCCTGGTCCCGCTCGGCCTGGGCCAGCGGGCCGGCCGCCGCGGACCGGGCCTTGGCCGCGTCGATCTCGGCCTGGATTCCGGCCTGCTTGAGGGACAGGTTCCGGTTCGCCTCGGCGATCGCCTCCTCGGCGAGCAGCCGCTCCTGCTCGGCCTGCTGCCGGGCGCGCGCCTCGGCGATGGCCGCGTCCTTGAGCACCCGGGCGGCCTCCGGCCGACCCAGGTCCTGCAGGTAGGAGCCCTCGGCGAGGATGTCCTGGAGCTGGAAGGTGTCCAGCACCAGACCCTGGTTGGTCATCGAGTGCTCGGCCTCCTCGGCCACCGCGCTGGCGAACGCCGCCCGGTCCCGGATGACCTCCTCGACGGTGAGCCGGCCGACGATCGAGCGAAGCGCGCCGGCCAGCACCTCGCGGGTGAAATTGTCGATCTCGTCCTGCTGGTGCAGGAAGCGCTGGGCGGCGGCGCGGATGGCGTCCTCGGTGCCGCCGACCTTGACGATCGCCACACCGTGCAGGTCGGTGCGGATGCCCTGCTTGCTCACCGCCCCCCGGATGCCCACGTCGATGCGGCGGCTGGACAGGTCGAGCGACTGGAGCTTCTGCACCACCGGCAGCACGAAGACCGAGGCGCCGAGCACCACCTTCTGGCCGGACATGTCGGTGGAGCGGCCACCGTCGGCCGTCTGCGTGGTCCGGCCCTTGCGGCCGGTGACGATGAACGCCTCGTTGGGGCCGGCGACCTTGATCCGGGAGAGCACGAAGAGCACCAGGACGAGCGCCAGCAGGACCGCGCCGCCGACGGCGATGACAAGGGGCATGGGCAGTTCCGTCTCTGCGAAAGGGGGTGAGGAGGGGGTGGTCAGTAGGTCTCGACGTGGACGCTGGTTTCGCTCAGCGCCTGCACCACGAAGATCTGCGCGCCGACCGGGATCGGGTGGTCGGCACGGGCGTTGAGCTTCACCGGCTGGCCGGCGACGCGTACCCGGACCTCGCCGTAACCCACGGCGGGCACCGGGGTGACCACCAGGCCGAGCGCGCCGACCAGGTCGTCCCGGGTCGGGGTGGGATCGGTCCGCATGTCCCGCGCCGCCCGGCTCAGCCGGGCCGCGAGCCACGCGGTGGGCACGGCGGCGAGCGCGCCACCGGCCGCCGCCGCCGCGATCATCCCCGGGGTACGTCCGCCGACCAGCTCGTTGACGATCGCGGCGCCGAAGCCGAACGCGCCGAGGAAACCGGCGACCGCCTCGACCGAGACCGGGCCGTCGACATCGGCGTGACCGAAGTGGAGCAACTCGGCGCCGAGCAGGGAAAGCGCCAGCACGGCGACGCCCGCCCCACCGATGATCAAAAAGATGAAGGTCCCCGTGGTCACGACCTGCACGGTATCGACGTCGTGCAACATTCCCGCCTAATTATTGCGGGGCCACGGAGACGTCCCGGTCGACCAGTTCCCGGGGCAGCGGCTGCCGTTCCAGCTCCCGGCCCTCGGTGTCGGCGAGCACGAAGTCGCCACTGCCGGACGGTCGGCGGTAGAGCAGCCGGTCGTTCGAGACCCAGGCGACCTCGGCCGACGGCAGGGTCCGGACGACGGTCCCGGTCACCGCGTCGACCAGCAACGGATCCCGCTGGCCCTGCACGACCGCCCACTGCCCGTCGGGCGAGAACGCCCACGGTCCGGCGGGGTCTCCGGGAATCGTCACGAACCGGGTGGGTTTGCCGTCGTCGGCGGAGAAGAACTGCACCCCCCAGCGTGGATGCCGTTCGCTCTCCGACCGGGGTTTGAACGCGTCGGTCAGCGGCAGCGCCACCTCCCGCCCGTTCCGCGCCCAGGTGAAGAGACAGCGGTCGGTGCAGAAGTACCGGGTCCGGTCCACCGCGTACTCCCGGAACGTCCCGTCCAAGGCGAGGATGCCGATGTGGTGGGCGCCCTGGCGGAACCTGGTCAGGACGAGCCGGCGCCCGTCCGGCGACCACTGGGGGTCCGCCCCCGGCGCGCGGTACCAGCGCATGGTCGCCTTCCGGCTGTCGACGAGGCCGATCTGCCCGGGCCGGTCCTCGTCCGCGACGGCGGTGACGGTGCCGGTCGGGGCCGGCCACACCTCGTCGTACCCCCGGGTGCGGACGTAGCGGCCGCGGTCGAGCAGGTAGCCACTGCCGCCTCGGACGCCGCCGGTGACCCGCCAGCCGCCCGGCAGGGCCAGTGGCGAGTCCTTCCAGCCGGTGCCCGGTGTCGCGTGCACGGACGGCGTGGGCTGCGGTTCCGGCACGGCGGGACGGGTCGGCGGCGCCGGCCGGAGCAGCACGAACGGCACGGTCACCGCGAGCACCGCGACCAGCACGGCGGTGCCGGCCGTGGCCCGCCGCCGGGCCCGCAGCCGGCGACCCCGGGCGATCGCCACCGCCGCCAGATCGGGCGCCGGCCGCGCCTCGCCGACGAGATCCTGTACGGCCGCCCGCAGCGCGTCCTCCGTCGTCCTGCTCATCGGTGCACCTCCGGACGGGTGGTGAGGTCGTCGAGGGCCGGCACCAGTTCCCGGAGCCGGGCCAGCGCGCGGGACGCCTGACTGGCGACCGTGCCCGAGCGACAGCCCAGCACCGCGGCGGTCTGCTCGACGCTCAGGTCCTCCAGGTACCGCAGCGTCAGCACCGCACGCTGCCGAGGTGGCAGCTCCCGCAGCGCGTCGCGCAGCAGCAGCCGCAGGTCGCTGTCGTGACCGCTGTCCCGGCCGCCGGCCCGCTCCGGCAGCTCGGCCACCGGCACCTCCCGGCGGCGTGACAACCGCCGCCAGCCGGAGACCTGGTCGTGGTACAGGATCCGCCGCACGTACGGCTCGGCGTCGCCGCGGATCCGGGACCAGCGGGCGTACGCCTTGGCCAGCGCGTTCTGCAGCAGGTCCTCGGCGGCGTGTTGGTTGCCGGCGAGCGCGTACGCGACGCGCAGCAACGCGTCGCCGCGCTCGTTCACGAACGCGGTGAACTCCCCGTCGGTCCCCTCGGTCACCGCCCACCTCCGTAACTCAGACGCCGGTGGGGTGGAAAAGTTTGCCTCAGGCGTGGGTCGATCCTTCGGGCGGCTTCGTCGGCTCTCCCCAGGGTCGTCATGCCGAACGCCCGGCCGTCGTACCGGCGGGGAAGAATGGCGGCATGCGCTGGACCGTGCTCGACTCGCCGATCGGGGAGTTCTCCGTGGCCACCGACGACGAGGCGGTGTGCGGGGCGCACTTCGGCCGGGTGGAGTCGGCGGTCGAGGAGCCCGGTGACGAGCTGTCCCGGCGGGCGGTGGCGGAGCTGCGGGCGTACTTCGCCGGGGAGCTGATTGACTTCGGCGTGCCGGTGGCGGCGCGGCGCGGCTCCGAGTTCGAGCGGGCGGTGTGGCGGGAGATGACCCGCATCCCGTACGGGGAGACGCTCACCTACGGCGAGGTGGCCCGGCTGGTCGGCGACCCCGGCGCCGCCCGGGCGGTCGGGGTGGCCTGCAACCGCAACCCGGTTCCGGTGCTCGTGCCGTGCCACCGGATCGTCGGCGCGGGCGGCAAGCTGGTCGGCTTCGGTGGGGGGCTGCCGCGCAAGGTGCGGCTGTTGGAGCTGGAGGCCGGGGTCGCCCTGCGCCGCGCCTGGTCCTGAGTCCGAAAAATTGCGGCGCCGACTGCAACCTGATCGTCCGATCAGGCGTTCCCCGGGCATAAGGCATCTCGATCACCGGTACGACCGAGGCGTCATCCACCACCGCCACACGGGGGACACATCGTGAACAAGGACCAGGACAGCGCCATCGGCCGTCGCCACCTGCTGCGTCGGGCCGGCACCGTCGCGGCCGGCCTCGCCGGCACCGCCGCCGTGGGCGCCGCCGCCGCCGGCCCGGCCCAGGCCGCACCGGGTCAACCGGTGCTTCAGGGGCAGGTCAACGAGGCGGGCACGCCCACCACGCTGCGCGGCGGCTCGGCCACCTCGGCCACCCTCCGACTGGAAAACCCCACCATCACCAACATGGAGGGTGTCGAGGTCGCCAGCCCGGCCCTGCGGCTGACCCCGAACGGGGAGAGCATCAACCAGAAGTCCGAGATGGGCTCGATCGCGATGGATCGTTCCGGGACGATCTGGGCGGTCACCAGCGAGGCCATGCCGTCCGAGACGGGCAACTTCGTCGAGTACATCCGGACGGAGACGAACACCAACCAACTGGTGCCGGTCGTGCCGCAGCGGGTGATCGACACCCGGACCGCCGCCGGTCGGGCCCGCATCGTGAACCCGGCCGGCAACCTGGACAGCTCGGGCCGGCTGCTGCGCGGCCGCACGATCCAGGTCAACCTGGATGAATTCGTCTACTCCGGTCAGGCCGTGTACGGCAACGTGACCGTCACCGGCGCGCTCGCCGCCGGGTTCCTGCAGGTCTACCCGCACTCGGCTCAGCGTCCGTTGGCGTTCTCGACGATCAACTTTCAGGCCGGCCAGACGCTGTCGAACTTCTTCCTGACCGGGATCAGCCCGGTGATCGATTACATCTCCGTGCACGCGCAGCAGACCACCCACGTGATCCTCGACGTGGTGGCGTTCGTCGTCGCGGCCGGCCGGGTCAACCCGGCGATCCTGCCCACCGACGACCAACTGGCGGCGGAGGACCGGCGGACGCAGCTGGCCCCGCGGACCAAGCCGTCCTGGGCGAAGTAGTCACCCCGTACGCGACGAGGGCCGGGTCCACGCGGACCCGGCCCTCGGCCATGCTGCGCGTCAGCGCGTCAGCGCTCGACCTCGCCCTTGATGAAGGACTCGACGGCGGCGTGCGCGTCGTGGTCGGCGTACTGCACCGGCGGGGACTTCATGAAGTACGACGAGGCGGACAGGATCGGGCCGCCGATCTTGCGGTCCAGGGCGATCTTCGCGGCACGGACGGCGTCGATGATCACACCGGCGGAGTTCGGCGAGTCCCACACCTCGAGCTTGAGCTCGGCGTTGAGCGGGGTGTCACCGAAGGAGCGGCCCTCCAGGCGGATGTAGGCCCACTTGCGGTCGTCGAGCCACGGCACGTGGTCCGACGGGCCGATGTGCACGTCGCTCTTGCTCATCTCGTGCGGGATCTGGGAGGTGACCGACTGGGTCTTGGAGATCTTCTTCGACACCAGGCGCTTGCGCTCCAGCATGTTCATGAAGTCCATGTTCCCGCCGAAGTTGAGCTGGTACGTGCGCAGCAGCTCCACCCCGCGGTCCTCGAACAGCTTCGCCAGCGCCCGGTGCACGATGGTCGCGCCGACCTGGCTCTTGATGTCGTCACCGACGATCGGCAGGCCCGCGTCCTCGAACTTCTTGGCCCACTCGGGGTCGGAGGCGATGAAGACCGGCAGGGCGTTGACGAACGCGCAACCGGCGTCGATCGCGGCCTGGGCGTAGAACTTGTCGGCCTGCTCCGAGCCCACCGGCAGGTAGGAGACGACCACGTCGACCCGCGCGTCCCGCAGCGCCTTGGCCACGTCGACCGGCTCGGCGTCGGACTCCTCGACGATCTCGCGGTAGTACTGGCCCAGGCCGTCGAAGGTCGGGCCGCGCTGCACGGTGACGCCGGTCGGCGGCACGTCGCACAGCTTGATGGTGTTGTTCTCGCTGGCCACGATCGCCTCGGCGAGGTCCATGCCCACCTTCTTGGCGTCCACGTCGAACGCCGCGACAAACTCCACGTCCGAGACGTGGTAGTCGCCGAAGGTGACGTGCATGAGACCCGGGACGCGGTCGTTCGGGTCGGCGTTCCGGTAGTACTCCACGCCCTGAACGAGGGACGAGGCGCAGTTACCCACACCGACGATGGCGACGCGGACGGAGCCCATAGCGTCTGCCTCCTTCTTCTTCATCACGGCCGCTCTTTCCTGGACTCTCCAGGCGGGGGCGGGCTGTTGTTGTCTCGTCGGCCGCCGGCCGTCCCGGGTTTCGGGACCGTCGGGGCACGGCCGGAGCGCTCGTTGGCGATGAGCTCCTCCAGCCAGCGGACCTCGCGCTCACAGGCGTCGAGCCCATGGCGTTGCAGTTCCAGGGTGTACGCGTCGAGGCGCTCGGCCGCCCGGCCCAGCACGTCACGAAGACCTTCGCGACGCTCCTCGATCGTGCGTCGGCGACCCTCCAGAATGCGGAGTCGGGTCGCCTGGTCGGTCCGGGCGAAGAACGCGAAGTGCACTCCGAAGCCCGTGTCGTCGTACGTCTCGGGCCCGGCCTGCGCGATCAGCTGGGCGAACCGTTCCTTGCCCTCCGCGGTGATTTTGTAGACCACCCGACCTCGTCGGCTGGTCAGCGCGGGAACCTCCTCGGCGGTCGCGGGTGTCTCGGCGGCTTCGGTGATCCAGCCCGCCGCCTGCAGCCGGCGCAGCGTCGGGTAGAGCGAGCCGTAGCTGATCGCCGCCCGGATGGCCCCCAGCTTGGCCGCGAGCTCCTTGCGGAGCTCGTAGCCGTGCATCGGGGCCTCCTGCAGGAGGCCGAGGATGGCGAGCTCGAGCACGGGCGCCATCCTTCCTACCCCGGCACAAGGCCGTTAACCGCCTCGATGTATCGGACCGATACATCGCACGTTAGTACCTCACCAGCGATCAGGGCAAACCCCCGTTCCGGGATCTTCTTGTCACTCATCGTGACGGCGGTCGCCTCACCCGGCCGGACCGCGTACCCTTCACCGC
The DNA here is from genome assembly GCF_018070095.1 of Micromonospora sp. U56. Classification (NCBI taxonomy): domain Bacteria; kingdom Bacillati; phylum Actinomycetota; class Actinomycetes; order Micromonosporales; family Micromonosporaceae; genus Micromonospora; species Micromonospora sp. U56. The sequence continues at coordinate 164,704 of NZ_JAGPYL010000002.1, read as the reverse complement.
ATGCGTACGCAGCGCCAGGTGGTGGACTACTCGCTGAAGAAGCGGGCGGTGCTGCGTGAGCTCCTCGCCGGTCGGGTCGGCACGTACGACGTCTGCGACGCCTCGCCGTACCTGAAGAACGCCGCCCGGTTCCACGGCGAACCGACCGAGGAGCGCTGCCCGATCTGTCGGAGCGAGAACCTCACCCACGTCCACTACATTTACGGGGACGAACTCAAGCAGTCCGCCGGCCAGGCGCGCACGTTGGCCGAGTTGCCCGTGCTGGCGATGACGCTGCGTGAGTTCCAGGTCTTCGTGGTGGAGGTGTGCCTCGGCTGTGACTGGAACCATCTCGTCGAGCAGTACCTGCTCGGCCGGGACGGGCTGGCCGAGGGTGGGTCGGAGCAGGGCGCAGTGGGCGGCGTGACCGCCGCCGGGGCCGGCCCGGCGCGAGAGCGAAGGCGAGAGGCGCAACGGTGAACCTGGCTGGACCGGTCGCTACCGGTGCCGTCGACGACGGACACCCCGCCCGGCAGCTCGATGGCCCGATTGGTCCGAATAGTACGCATCTGACGGCGTCGCTCCGGTCGCACCGCGAGCCGGCGTCACGTGTGTCAACTCACGGCAACCCGGTGGTGGCGCCCCCGCGTCCCACCGCGACCGGCAGGGTGTGAGGAATGAACTCGTACGGCGATCCCAGTTCCCCGCGTGCGCGGGCCCAGGTACCGGGCTCGAACGGTGACCCCGGCACGGCTCCGGCCGGCCGGGCCTCGGTCGGCGGCGCGCCCGCCGGCCGGGCCTCGGCGTCGGTGCCGCCACGCACGGCGGGAGCGGCCGGTTCGGCCTCGGTGGGCCGCGCGGGCGCGGGACGGGCCTCCGTGCCGGTCTCCCCGGCGCCCGCTGGCCGGGCCGGCGCGGGACGGGCGTCCGTCCCGGTGTCCCCGGCCCCCGGCCAGGCCGGCCGCGCCCCGGTGGGCGTCGGCTCCGCCGGGCGGGCGAGCGTCGGATCGGCCGCCGTCGGCGGTCGGGCGGCGGTGGCCCGCGCGGGCGTGGCACCCGTCTCCGGCGGTGGCCCCGGCGGACCGGGCGGCCCCAACGGCCCGGGACGCGGCGGCCGTGGTGGCGGACCCGGGCCCGGCGATCCGGACGCGGTGGCCCGGGCGAAGAAGCGCAGGCGGGTCAACATGCTGATCGCGGGCTTCGCGGTCTTCATCATGCTCGCCGGCATCGGCGTGATCGGGTTCACCTACTACTCGACCAACGTGGTGCTGCCCAACCAGATCAACCTGCCGTTGGCCACCACGATCTACGCCGCCGACAACAAGACGATCATCGCCAAGGTGGGTGAGCAGAACCGGACCTTCGTCTCGATCGGCCAGATCCCGCCGCACGTGCGGGACGCGGTGGCCGCCGCCGAGGACAAGAACTTCTACCGCCACTCCGGTGTGGACTACAAGGGCATCGCCCGGGCCGCCTGGAACAACCTCAGCGGCGGTGACAAGCAGGGTGCCTCGACGATCACCCAGCAGTACGCCCGCAACGCCTACGAGAACCTCCAGGACGACTCGTACGCCCGGAAGGTGAAGGAGGCGATCGTCGCCTCCAAGCTCAATGATCAGTTCACCAAGGAACAGATCATGGAGCACTACCTGAACACCATCTACTTCGGCCGCAACGCGTACGGCATCGAGGCGGCGGCGCAGGCCTACTTCCGCAAGTCCGTGTCGCAGGTCGACGTGGCGGAGGCCGCGGTGCTGGCGGCGTTGATCAAGCAGCCGGAGGCGAGCCTCACCCCTGGGGGTCACAAGGGGTACGACCCGGCGGTCAACCCGACCGACGCCAAGGCCCGGTGGGACTACGTCATCAACAACATGGCCAGCGAGGGCTGGATCGGCTCGCCGGACCACCCGCCGCGTCCCACCGCGTACCCGACCAAGACCCTGCAGACTCCGAAGGAGTCGAAGGCTGGCCAGAAGTTCGGGGTGAACAACCCGATCGGCAACGTCGTCAACTACCTCGTGCCGGAGATGCGGGCGAAGAAGCTCTGCACCGACAACGAGGCCGAGGCGACGGATCGCAAACCGCTCTGCTCGACCATGCTCAAGCAGGGCGGGTACCGGATCCGGACCACCATCGACATGACCGTCCAGAATGCGATCACCGGCGCCGCCCAGCGCAGCACCAAGGGCTCCGAGTTGAACGGGGCGCGGAAGAACCTGATGGCGGCCGTGGTGTCGATCGACCCGCGCAACGGCCGGGTGCTCGGCTACTACGGCGGTGACGACGGCACGGGCACCGACTACGCCGGCAAGAACACCGACGCGAGCGGGAACGTCACCGGTGGGCACTCACCCGGTTCGAGTTTCAAGATTTACACCTTGGCGGCGGCGATCGAGGCGGGCAAGTCCGTCGAGTCGCGCTGGAAGGGCAAGGCCTTCACCCCGGACGGCGTGAAGTTCCGGGTCAGCAACGCCGGCCACGACAACCCCAGCTGCGGCGACTCCTGCACGCTGCGGGAATCGACCCTCAAGTCGCTGAACGTGCCCTTCTACCACGTCAGCCTCGACATCGGGGCGGACAAGATCGTCGGGATGGCCAAGAAGGCCGGCGTCAGCATGATGTGGCAGACCGACACCACCCCGCCGAAGGGGCACGACCTCACCAAGGAAGACCCGAAGGAACTGGCGCCCAGCCCCTTCTACCACGTGGTCGCCTACGGCCAGTACCCGATCACCGTGCTCGACCACGCCAACGGCATCGCCACCTTCGCCAACAAGGGCGTCTACAACAAGGCCCACTTCCTGGTCTCGGCCGAGAAGCAGAACAAGGACACCGGCAAGTGGGAGAAGCTCGGCGGCGAGCAGCTCAAGCCGCGGCAGCAGATCGACCCGAACGTGGTCGCCGACGTCACCAGCGTGCTCGAGGACTACCCGGCCAAGGTCAACCACACGCTGGACGGTGGCCGGAAGGCGACCGCCAAGACCGGTACGTGGGAGCTCAAGGAGGGCACCAACGAGAACGGTGACGCCTGGATGGTCGGCTACACCCCGCAGCTCGCCACCGCCGTCTGGGTGGGTAACAAGGGCAAGCGGGAAGCCATCAAGATGAAGGACGGCCGGAACATCAGCGGCTCCCTCATGCCCGGTGACATCTGGGAGCGGGTGATGGACGACTCGCTCAAGGGCAAGGAGAAGCTGGACTTCCCGCCGGCCGCGAACACCGGCGACAAGGAAGCGGGCAACGGCACCCCGCCTCCTCCTCCGCCGCCCATCCCCGGCCAGCCGCAGGACTGCGGACCGCTCGGCCTGTTGTGCCCGCAGAACCCCAACGGCGGCGGCAACCAGGGCCCGGGCACGCCGGACGATCCCCGCGGACCGGGCGGCGGCGACAACGACGGCGGTGGCGGTGGCGGCCTCCTGCCGACCCTGTCACCCCGCCTCCGGGAGTAACCACCCGTGACACCGCCGACGGCGGCCGGACCTCACGGTCCGGCCGCCGTCGCCGTTCGGCGACGCTGTCCCGCGTCGATTTTCTTCAACGTCGCCCCACGGGACGGGACGGCGACCCCGGACGTACGGCAGGATGCCTCTTCATGAGCACCCAGTCGACGGCCGGCCTCGACGACGCCGGGACCAGCGACCACCCGTCCCGGTCCGACGGTTTCGTCCGAGGCGCCTCCGAGGTGATCGGCGGCCCACTCGGCGACCACGCGGTCGCGCTGGACCGGCCCGCCGGCCGGGAAGGGCGCTTCTGGACGGCCGCGCGGATCGTCCTCGCGTTGGCCTGCCTCACCCTGGCGCTGCACTGGGTGCAGAAGTCGCCCTGCCAGGACGGCGCCTGGCAGAACAACGTGCAGTACACCCGGCTCTGCTACACCGACGTGCTCGCCCTCTACTACGCGGAAGGGCTCAACGAGGGCAAGGTCCCCTACCGGGACCACCCGGTCGAGTACCCGGTGCTCACCGGCTACTTCATGGGCGCGCTCGGCCTGCCGGTGCACAGCCTGGGCGCCGACGACCCGCAGCTCAACCAGGGCCAGTGGTTCTACAACCTCAACGCGCTGACGCTCGGCGCGCTGGCGGTCGCCACCGTCGCGGTGATCCTCGCCCTGCGTCGCCGACGACCATGGGACGCCGCGCTCTTCGCGCTGGCCCCGGCGCTGCTGCTCACCGCCACGGTCAACTGGGACTTCCTCGCCATCGGGCTGGCCGCCTTCGGCCTGGCCGCGTGGGCCCGACGCCGACCGGCGCTCGCCGGGCTGCTGCTCGGCCTCGGCGGCGCCGCCAAGCTGTGGCCGCTGTTCCTGTTCTGGCCCATCCTGTTGCTCGCGCTGCGGGCCGCCCGGGTACGCGCCGCGCTGACCGCCATCGGCACCGCGGTGGTGGTGCTGTTGGCGGTCAACCTGCCGGTGGCGATCCCATACCAGAAGAACTGGTACCGCTTCTTCGAGCTGAACGACACCCGACCCATCGACTGGGGCACGCTCTGGTACATCGGGCGGTACTTCGACGGCAAGGTGAACACCGACGTGCCCGGCGACCAGGGGCCGTTCCAGTGGTTGAACACGCACATCCCGACCCTCAACACCCTGTCGTACGCCCTGTTCATCCTGGCCTGCCTCGGCGTGGCCGCGCTGGCGCTGCTGGCCCCCCGCCGGCCCCGACTGGCCCAGCTCGCCTTCCTGGTGGTCGCCGCGTTCCTGATCTTCAGCAAGGTCTGGTCGCAGCAGTTCGTGCTCTGGCTGCTGCCGCTGGCGGTGCTGGCCCGCCCCCGCTGGGGCGCCTTCCTCGCCTGGCAGCTCGCCGAGGTCTGCTACTTCGCCGCCTTCTACGGCGAGCTGCTCGGCGCGGCGACCAGCCGGCCGGTCTTCCCCGAGGGCGTGTTCGTGCTGGCCTCGACGCTCCGGCTGGGCACGGTCGTGCTGCTCTGCGTGCTGGTGATCCGGGACATCCTGCACCCCGAACGCGACGCGGTGCGGCGTACCTACGCCGACGATCCGGACGGCGGCCTCCTCGACGGCGCCCCCGACGCCCCCTGGCTGGCCGACCGCCGCACGACCGCCCGCTCTCCGCAGCCTCTTTCGACCACCGTCCCCACCTGACGACGCGCAAGTCCAGGACGGCCTCGGGCCGTCAGGGTTTTCGGGGGAGCCCGGCCGGCGCAGGGATCAAGCCTGACCGCCCGGAGCCGGCCGGGCTCCCCCGAAAACCCACCCCGAGCCGCGCTCAGAGACGGAAGACCACGGCGTCGCCGACCTCCTCGCGGGTGATGCCGAGCTGGTCGACCGGCGCGTTGACGGTGACCTCCCACGGGGTGCCGACGATCTGATCGCGCAGCAGCACCACGTTGCGGACGCCGAGCGTGCGCAGGTAGTCGACGCTGGTCTGGTCGGGGAAGGCCAGCGTCACCCGGCGCACGTCGTCGAGCTGGGTGGGGGTGAAGCCACTGCCCCCGTTGACCAGGTCCGGGAAGGTGCTGGTGGACCAGAGCATCACCGGCTGGTCGAGGTTCTGGCTGCTCGGCAGCACCAGCATCGGGCCGTCCACGGTCCGCATCGCCACCGGCTGCTCCGGGACCACCGGGTGCGGAGTGACGTTCAACCCCTCCAGCAGGACCAGCAGCACCGGTACCACCGCGGCCACCCGCAGCCACGGCGACGGCCGGTACGGGGCACGCTCGGCGGCGATCTCGCCGACCCGGTCGGCGAAGGCGCTCACCGCGCCGGCCGCGAGCAGGCCGAGCAGCAGCGTCGTCCAGAGCATCATCCGCCCCGGGGTGCGCAGCCCGTTCCAGCCCGGGAGGTGCTCGAAGAGCAGGCCGTAGGTGAAGGTGCCGTCGAAGAACCGGGTGCCCATGGCCAGCACCATGGTGACCAGCACCCCGGCGAGCAGCAGCAGCCGCTGCCGCAGCTTCCAGACCGAGAAGAACAGGCCCCCCGCGGCCAGCGCGTAGAGCACGAAGCCGGGCAGCAGCGTCATCTCGGGGTGCCAGGGCAGCGTCGCCCGTGCCGCCTCGTGCAGCTCGCCCCAGACCCGGGACTCCGCCGGGGCGGTGAAGAAGCCCAGCGCCGGCGGCGAGTAGATCCCGATGTCGCCGAGCGTGCGGGCCGCGTTGGGGTGCAGCTCCGCGACCTTGAAGTAGGGGATGGCCAGCAGCGCGCCGACGCCGGCGAAGATCAGGCCGCCGACCAGGTCCGCGACGAACAGTCGGGTGCCGAACGGACGCTTCACCGGCCGGAGGACCCAGCGCCGCAGGAACCAGGTCGTGGCCCCGACCAGCACGATGCCGGCCAGGACGTACGCGAACGGCAGGCCGATCCCGAAGCCCAGGCTGAGCTGCCAGGCCGCCACCAGCCACCCGGTGTACGTCCAGCCCTCGTGCCGCCGTTCCGGGCGGTAGCCGTACCGCAGCGACCAGCCGTGACCCCGGGCCAGCATGGCCAGCGCCAGCGGGATACCGCCGTTGGAGACGATGTGCAGGTGCCCCGCCTGGGCGAGCAGCCACGGGGCGTACGTGTAGCTGACCCCCGCCACCGCGGCCCCCGCGCGACCCGCTCCCAGCTGCCGGGCCAGCGCGTACGCCCCGAGCGTGGCCAGCGCGTGGGCCAGCACGAACATGATGTTGTAGCGCAGCACGGCCGCCTCGGAACCGGTGCCGATCATGCCGGCCGGGGCGTAGCCGAGCAGCATGTCGGAGAAGGCGAAGCTCCACTGCTCCGGGAAGAACGTGTTGGAGTGGAACAACAGGGCCGGCTCGGTCCGCAGGGCGTGCCCCGACCAGGCCATCTGCCAGGCCTGCAGGCTCGGGTCCCAGTAGTCCTGCGGCAGCGTGTAGAGCGGGTAGCGCAGTGTCGGCCAGGTCATTCCGACGGCGAGGGCCAGCGCGGCCAGGGTGGCCAGCGTCCACTCGTGGACCAGGAGTCGACCGACGGCGCGCGCCGCGCGGCGGGGACGCCCCGGCACCGGGTCGGGCGCCGGAGCGAACGCCGACCAGCGGTCCCGCGGCTCTCCCTCGCCGTCCTTCTTCCCGTCGCCGTCGCTCCCGGCCTTGTCGCCGGTTGCGCCGTCTTTTCCGCCGTCGTCGGTGGCCTTGGCGGCGTCCGTGGTCGCGGGCTTCCCGTCGGTGGGGTCCTTGTCGGTGTCGCCGGCGGTGGTCTTCGCGGTGTCCGTGGTCGTGGGTTCCGCGTGGGCGGAGCCGCCCGTCCCTGAGATCTTCGCGTCCGTGGTTGTCGACTTCGCGTCGGTGGCGTCGCCCGGCCCCGAGGTTTTCGCGGTGTCCGTGGTCGTGGACTTCGCGTCGGTGGCGTCGCCCGTACCCGGGTTCTTCGTGGTGGCCGTCGCGGCGGCGGCGTCCTGTCCGGCGGCGGCCGGGGGCGTGCTGCCCTGCTCGTCGGGCCTGTCGGTCTGCCCGGTCGGCTGGGCGCCGCCGGTCGCGTTCGTGGTCATCCGGGTCAGGCCCCCGTGCCGAGCTTGTCCCGCAGGAAGGTGATGTCCGCCCCCTGACCCGCGGCCCCACCGGGCGTCTCCACGATCACCGGCGCGCCGGCGGCGCGGATCACCGCGACCACCAGGTCCGGGTCGATCGTGCCGCCGTCGAGGTTGTCGTGTCGGTCCTGCCCCGAGTTGAAGCCGCCCTTGGAGTTGTTGGCGTGGACCAGGTCGATCCGACCGGTGATCGCCTTGACCCGGTCGACCAGGTCGAGCAGTTCCTCGCCGCCCGCGTACGCGTGGCAGGTGTCCAGGCAGAAGCCGACCTCGTGGTCGCCGACGGCGTCCCAGAGCCGGGCCAGCGCGTCGAGCCGTCGGGCGCAGGCGTTGTCACCGCCGGCGGTGTTCTCGATCAGCACCGGCACTCCGAAGCCGCCGGAGTCCGCCGCGTACGCGAAGGTCTTGCGCCAGTTGTCGAAGCCGACGGCGAGGTCGTCACCGGCGTTGACGTGCCCGCCGTGCACGATCAGCCCCTTGGCGCCGATCTCCGCCGCCGCGGCCGCGTGCCCGAGCAGCAGCTTGCGGCTGGGAATCCGGATCCGGTTGTTCAGGGTGGCCACGTTGATCACGTACGGGGCGTGGACGTAGAGGTCCACCTCGGCGGCGCGCAGCCGGGCCGCGTCCTCGCGGGGTTTCGGGGCCGTCCAACCCTGCGGGTCGGAGAGGAAGAACTGCACCGCCTCGGCGGAACGGGCGGCCGCCTCCGCCAACGGGTCGGCCTGGTCGACGTGGGCTCCGATACGCATGCAGGCGAGCCTACGTCGCATCCCCGACGCCCGGGGTGACGGAGGCGGGGAGTCGGGGCACCGGATGCCGCCCGCTCGCGTCACCGTCGGGGCGGGCGTTCGTTTACCCGGGTGGGATCGATGCCGGGCTCTTCCGGCCCGCAGGGCCAGGGGCACCGCGGTCGATCCCGGTGCGGGGTCACCCCCGTCGTGCGGCCCGGCACGTCGGGGGCGGGACCCGCCCGACCCGGTCCACCGACCACCGACCGGAATCTCGGACTAATAGTTGCATTTCCACCAACTAGTGACGAGAGCCGTTGTACCGTCGGATAACAACAGGAAAGAGCTCCGCGGGGCGTCCTCGATCCAACCTCATCGGTGTGGTCGTTCCTCCCCAGGTCCCACCCAAGGAATGCGGACGGGACGCCCCGCGGTCCATGTGGACAGGGGTCCGCCACCGGCCTTCGGGCGTCGGGGCGGGCCCCTGTCGCCACGCCCGGCCGCCGGGTCCGACCTGCCCGGGCATGATCGTCCGGACCGGGTATCCTGGTGCGGTTGTCCGCGTCCGGCCGGGTTCCCCCGATCCCGGAAGCGGCAGCGACGCACGACCTCCTGCCACGGAAGGACCGTGGCCGCATAGCCCACAGGAGGTGAGCACGTCTTGCGTCATTACGAAGTCATGGTGATCCTCGACCCCAGCCTCGAGGAGCGCACCGTCGCCCCGTCGCTCGACACGTACCTGAACGTGATCCGGACCGCGGGTGGCTCGGTGGAGAAGACCGACGTGTGGGGCCGCCGGCGCCTCGCGTACGAGATCAACAAGAAGCCCGAGGGCATCTACGCCGTCATCGACCTCCAGGCGACGCCGGAGGCGGTGGCCGAGCTGGACCGTCAGCTGCGACTCAACGAGTCCGTGCTGCGCACCAAGGTCATCCGGCCGGAGATGCGCTAAGCATTCAAATCCCGGTTCGCCCGGATCAGCCTCATCGCCACTGTCACACGGCTCTGAGAGCCTGTACGGCAGAACGATGAGTGCGCGAGGAGATGGTCATGGCAGGAGACACCACCATCACGGTCATCGGCAACCTGACCGATGACCCCGAGTTGCGGTTCACCCCGTCCGGTGCGGCGGTCGCCAAGTTCCGGGTCGCTTCGACGCCCCGGTTCATGGACAAGGCCTCCGGCGAGTGGAAGGACGGCGAGCCGCTCTTCCTGGCCTGCACCGTGTGGCGGCAGGCGGCGGAGCACGTCGCCGAGTCGCTCCAGCGGGGCGCCCGCGTGATCGTCTCGGGTCGGCTGCGTCAGCGGTCGTACGAGACCCGCGAGGGTGAGAAGCGCACCGTCATCGAGCTCGAGGTCGACGAGATCGGCCCGTCGCTGCGCTACGCCACGGCGAAGGTGCAGAAGATGTCGCGCTCGGGTGGCGGCGGCGGTGGCTTCGGTTCTGGTGGCGGTGGTGGCCAGGGTGGCGGCGGAGGCAACTTCGACGACCCCTGGGCTTCGGCCGCGCCGTCTCCGTCGCGCTCCGGTTCGGGCGGCGGCAACTTCGACGAGGAGCCCCCGTTCTAATGGCGCCGAGCGCCCGCGATCGCAAACCAGGAGCACGAGCAATGGCCAAGGCTGCGGCACTTCGCAAGCCGAAGAAGAAGGTGAACCCGCTCGACAAGGACGGGATCACCTACATCGACTACAAGGACACCGCGCTGCTGCGCAAGTTCATCTCCGACCGCGGCAAGATCCGCGCTCGGCGGGTGACCGGCGTGACCTCGCAGCAGCAGCGGCAGATCGCCCGTGCGGTCAAGAACGCCCGTGAGATGGCGCTCCTGCCGTACACCGCCACGGCCCGCTGAGAGGAGGCACCGACATGAAGATCATCCTGACCCAGGAAGTTTCCGGTCTCGGTGCCCCCGGCGACATCGTCGAGGTCAAGAACGGCTACGGCCGTAACTACCTGCTGCCGCAGGGCTTCGCGATCAGCTGGACCAAGGGTGCGGAGAAGCAGGTCACGGTCATCAAGCGGGCCCGCTCGGCCCGCGAGATCCGCGACCTCGGCCACGCCAACGAGGTCAAGGACCAGCTCGAGGGTCTGAAGGTCAACCTGAAGGCCCGCGCCGGTGACGGCGGTCGGCTCTTCGGCTCGGTCACCTCGGCCGAGATCGTCGACGCCGTCAAGGCGGCCGGCGGCCCGACCCTCGACCGTCGTCGGCTGGAGCTGCCCGGTCACATCAAGTCGACCGGCTCCTACCCGGTGCGGGTCAAGCTGCACCCCGAGGTGACCGCCAAGTTCGACCTCAACGTCGTTCAGGGCTGACACCCTCCGCACGACGAAAGGGCCCGCACCGGACTCCGGTGCGGGCCCTTTCGCCTGCCCTCGTAGCGGCCGGCTCAGCCGATCGGCTGACCGGTCACCGCGCTGATCATGACGGTGGACAGGCCGCCACCGACCACCGCCGCGGCCAGCGCCACCGTCGCCGACCGCCAGGTCGTGCCCACCCGGCGCAGCAGCCCCGCGACGACGAGGCTGCTCACCAGCGCCAGCCCGAAGCGCGGCGCCCCGGCCACCAGCGACGCGAAGGCGTGCGCCCGCGGCGAATCGCAGCCGCCGCCGCTGATGTCCGTCACGCACCCCGCCGGCGCCTGACCGTCCAGGGTCAGCAGCCACCCGAAGACCAACGCCGCCGGCACCAGATAGCAGGCGGCGGTGTAGAGCAGCGGACGCAGCGGACCACCCGGATCCGGGTCCAGCAGGTCGTCCTCCAGACGTCGGTTCCACACCCCACCGCCGACCGAATTGATCCGGTCACGCCACGACGGCGCGGCGACCGGCGCGGCCGGCTCCAGGCGACGACGAGAAGACGGTCGCGGCCGTGGTGCGGTGTAGGCGATCGCCGGCGACCGGGGCGCCGACGACGGCGGGTCCATCCACCGCGGATCGTCCCCGGCCAGCCGCGTGCCCGACCAGAACCCGTCCGGCTGCTCCGGCCACGACCAACCCTCACCGGTCACCGGCTCCGCCGACCGCGGCGGCTCGGTACGGTCCCAGCGGCTGACGTCGGTGCGGTCCTCCCACCGGCTCGGCTCCTCGTACCGGTCCCGCCGGGCCAGGTCGCCACGGTCCCACTGGCCGGTGTCGGTGAACCGGTCCCACTGACCGGTGCTGTCGCCCTGATCCCACCGGGTGGCCGCACCGGCGGCGTCCCAGCGGTCCTCGGGGCCCGAGCGCTGCCAGGCGTGCACTCCGGAGGCGTCCCACGGGTCCACCGCCGGCCGGTACTCCGGTTCCGGCTCCGCCACCGGCTCGGTACGGCTCCACGGGTCGACCGCCGGGCGGGACCAGGCGTCGGCCGAGGCGCGCCGGCTGCGCCGGGTCGGCCGCTCCACCTCCCGCGCGGCCGGCTCCTCGTCGGACTCCTCGACACCCGACCAGATCACCTGCGGACGGCGCGAGGCCGACCGGCGCGGACGGGGCGTCGGCGCGGCACCGGAGACCGGCTCGTCCTCCACGGAGTCGGCGCGCCGGCTGCCGACGTACCCCTGCTCCTGCGGACGGTCGAAGGTCCACTCCCGGGTGTGGTCGGACTCAACCGCGGCGCCGATCGCCCGGGGCTCGCCCCAGCTGCGCTCGCTGCGCCGCCCGCCCCCGGAGATCGGGCGGTCGTCGTACTCGTCGTCGTCCGGCGCGGCGTGCCGGCCCCGGCCGTCGGCGTGCGCGATACCCGACTCCACGGCCCAGCGCGGCAGGTAGGCGTCGACCGGCTCCTGCTGGCCGCGCTCGACGGCTCGCCGTCGGCTGGGGGTGCGGTAGCCCTCGGCCGCGTACCGGTAGGGATCGGCCGGGACAGCCTCGCCGAAGTCGTCCCACGGGGCGACCGGCTGACGCTCGCGCGGGCTGCCCTCCCCGCGCTCCCAGTCCCGGTAACTCACGGCCGGAGCGTGACCCTTCTCAACCGAAAGCGCAATCCGCTGTCCAGGTGTAGCCGTTCCCAGCAGATAGTACGGGAAATCCGAACCCAAAGCCTTACCGGAAAATACCCGTCCACAGGCTGGGGACGATGTTTCCGCAGGTCAGCGGCGATCGGCCCAGAATTCCCCACCGGTTTTCCACAACCTGTGCACACGCTGCGCACACGCTCGTCCACTCCATCCACAGGTTGTCCCGAGGCTCGTCCACCGGCCTGGTTGGGGTCTGACCTCGGGTTCCGTATCGTGGGGCACCGACCGGTCGCGCGATCGCCCCCGATCGACTGGCCGGGTCGATCGGAAGTTGTCGCACCCGGCCGGTAGAGCTGGTATCGACCCGACGCAGTGGAGGGGGATCCGTGTCGGTCACCGACGACATGCGGGCGGAGCCCCGAGCCGGCGGGCAGGCGTCCGCACCGGCGCAGCGCGACGGGCAGTTCGACAAGACCCCGCCGCAGGACGTCGCCGCCGAGCAGTGCGTCATCGGCGGCATGCTGCTCTCCAAGGACGCCATCGCCGACGTCGTGGAGATCCTGAAGTCGAGCGACTTCTACCGGCCGGTGCACGCCACCATCTTCGACGCCATCCTGGACATTTACGGCCGGGGTGAGCCGGCCGACGGGATCACCGTCGCTGCCGCCCTGGCCGACTCCGGCGATCTCGCCCGGATCGGCGGCGCCCCCTATCTGCACACCTGCATGGCCGCAGTGCCGACAGCAGCGAACGCCGCGTACTACGCCCGGATCGTCGGCGAGCGCGCGGTGCTTCGTCGGCTGGTCGAGGCCGGCACGCGGATCGTGCAGCTCGGCTACGGCACCGCTGCTGGCGGTAGCCGAGACGTCGACGACGTGGTCGACCTCGCGCAGCAGGCGGTCTACGAGATCACCGAGCGCCGGGTCAGCGAGGACTTCGCGGTGCTGGCCGACATGCTCCAGCCGACGCTCGACGAGATCGAGGCGGTCGGGGCGCAGGGCGGGGTGATGACCGGCGTGCCGACCGGCTTCACCGACCTGGACCGGCTGCTCAACGGCCTGCACCCGGGGCAACTCATCATCGTGGCCGGCCGGCCCGGTCTGGGCAAGGCGCTCGCTCTGGACACCCCGCTGCCGACCCCGGACGGCTGGACCACCATGGGCGAGGTCCAGGTCGGCGACCAGCTGATCGCCGCCGACGGGCGGCCGACGACGATCACCGCCGCCTTCGACGTCCGGTACGACCGTCCCTGCTACGAGGTCGAGTTCTCCGACGGCAGCGTCATCGTGGCCGACGCCGAGCACCTGTGGAAGACCACCACCCGGGCCAGCCGCCGTCAGCCCGAGCCGCGACTCCGGTCGCACTGGCCGCAGTCGTCCCTGGCGAAGGTCCGTGTGGCGGAGGCGGCCGCCGGTGCCGAGCCTCGGCGACTGGTCACCCTCGCGCAGACCCTCGAACTCGTCGGCCCCGAGTTCAAGAACGTGCTGCACACCGTCGCGCGTGAGGTCGGCGTCAACGGCCGGGTCAGCCGACCGGTCACCCGGGCGGGCAACACCCGGAACTGGACGGCACCGGGCTACCCCGCCGGCCCGCTCCTGACCGGGCTGCGGGAGCGCGCCGAACGCCCGGTCAACGCCGGTGCCCGGGTCCGGCACGACGGTGTCGTCACCACCGCCGAGATCGCGGCGACGTTGCGTACCGGCGGGGACGGCCGGCTCAACCACGCCGTCGAGAACGCCGTTCCGTTGCAACTGCCGGAGCGGGAGCTGCCGATCCCGCCGTACACGCTCGGGGTCTGGCTGGGGGACGGGCACTCGGACGCGAGCCGCTTCACCACCGCCGATCCGGAGCTGGTCGAGCACGTCGTGCGGGACGGGTTCGTGGTGCGTCCGAGCGGCCCGCTGAACTACACCATCGTGCTTCCCGAGGTGCCCGCTCCGGCCGGCCGGCGCTGCGTCGACTGCGGCTCGTCCACCAGGGCGCTGCGGGAGAATCCGTCGACGCGGCGGTGCGCCGAGTGCCACGGGCGGCACGGATCGTTCCGCGCGCTGCTCCGGGCTCTCGGGGTGTCGCCGGAGAAGCACATCCCGCAGGAGTACCTGCGGGCGTCGGAGGCCCAGCGACGCGCCCTGCTCGCCGGCCTGATGGACACCGACGGGACGGTCGCCGCCAGCGGCAACCTGCAGTACACCTCGACGTCCAAGCGGCTGGCGGAGGGCGTCCGCGAGCTGATCGTGAGCCTCGGGTACCGCTGCACGGTCAACGAGAAGCCGGTTCGCGGCCGCAGCGCCGCGTCGTCCATCGGGTACACGCTGAACTTCTCCACGCCCGACACGGTCTTCCGGTTGGAGCGGAAGCGGCGCGCCCACGCCGCACGGCGCCGGACAGCGTCCGACGTCCGGACCACCTCCCGTTACATCGTGGACGTGCGGCCGGTGCCCAGCGTGCCGGTCCGCTGCGTGACCGTGGACAACCCGGAGCACCTGTACCTGGCGGGCAGGGCGATGATCCCGACGCACAACAGCACCGCCAGCATGGACTTCGCCCGAAACGCGGCCATCCGCGCCAACCAGGCGGCGGCGATCTTCTCGCTGGAAATGAGCAAGGTCGAAATCGTCATGCGACTGCTCTCGGCCGAGGCGCGGGTTCCGCTGCACGTGCTCCGCAGCGGCCAACTTTCCGACGACGACTGGACCAAGCTGGCCCGCTGCATGGGCGAGATCAGCGAGGCACCGCTCTTCGTCGACGACACGCCGAGCATGAACCTGATGGAGATCCGGGCGAAGGCGCGCCGGCTCAAGCAGAAGCACGACCTCAAGATGATCGTGGTCGACTATCTCCAGCTGATGACCTCACCGAAGCGGACCGAGAGCCGCCAGCAGGAGGTCGCGGACCTCTCCCGTGGCCTGAAGCTGTTGGCCAAGGAGGTCGAGTGCCCGGTGATCGCGGTGAGCCAGCTGAACCGTGGCCCCGAGCAGCGCACCGATAAGCGACCACAATTGTCTGATTTGCGTGAATCTGGGTCAATTGAGCAAGATGCTGACGTCGTCATCCTGCTGCACCGGGACGACTACTACGACAAGGAGTCGCCGCGGGCTGGCGAGGCGGACTTTATTGTTGCTAAGCACAGAAATGGCCCTACTGATTCGATCACGGTAGCAGCGCAACTGCACCTGTCGCGCTTTGTCGACATGGCGATCGTCTGATCGTGTCCGGGGTGCGTCTCACGGAAGCGCAGCGCGAAGAGGTCGCCCGACGGGCAGCAAGTGGAGACACACTCACGGCAATTGCTGGGGCCTACGGTGTCACCAGGCAGGCGATTCGCGGCATTCTTCGTCGTCGAGGCATACCAGCTCGCGTAACAGGAAAGCTGACGGAAGCGGAGAAGTCTGAGGCGGTTCGACAATATGTGGAAGGTGCCACCATGGCTCAGGTTGCATCTGTCTACAAAGTTTCGGAACCAGCAATTCGTAGCCTGCTGATACGCCGCGCTGTTTTTGTACGTTCGGGCAAGACCTTAGTGCGGCATGATGCCTTTGCAGACCTGACAGCTGACGCCTGCTACTGGATCGGCTTTCTCTTCGCTGATGGATGCGTGAGCTATCGACCGGGCCGGCGGCCGCAGATTTCGGTGGGGCTTTCAGAAAGGGACCGCGAGCATCTGGTTGCTCTTCGTGGGTTCCTCGGTTCGACGAGCAGCATCTCCCTAGCAGGCCCTCCTCGTCGGTCGTGTCAGTTCTCGGTCCGATCTTCCCAGTTGGCTGATCGTCTGATCGGGTTGGGTCGCTACGAAGGTCCGGTTGACGCGCAACTGGTTGCGTCGCGCGATTTCTGGCGTGGGGTTGTCGACGGAGATGGCTCAATCGGCGTCTATAAAGTGTCGAAAGTCGGCGGGCGCAAAGCGGCGCAATTCAGGTTGGTGGGATCTCGTCGACTGCTCGACGCCTTTCTCGAGTTTCTTGCCACGTGCGGCATGAATGGTTTATCGGTGCGCCCCCACAAGAGCATTTGCACTGTTGGTACCACAGGCGGATCAGCCGAAAGGATCATTTCTTTGCTTTACAGTGGTGCGACGGTCTCCCTCCGGCGTAAGGCCGAGGCAGCCGCCCGAATTCTTGTGTAACGCCTACGCTCGCCCCGACAACCACGCTCGACTTTCATCCGGTCACGCCGATTACTCCGGCGCTGACGATTCCTCTGGGACGGAACGAGTGGCATGCGCCGTAGCGTCCGAACGAGCGGGACCGGGTGCTGCTGGGGCCGCTGGGTCGGCGGGATCGAGAACTTCGACGAGGACGTTATGCGCGCGCTGCTGCGCGAGGACGTGCGGGCCAGCCAACAGGGCGGCATGGAGTGTGCCTTGCGGCCGTCGCGCCATCGGCCGGACAGTCGGCTGGAAGGGGTTGTGAGCCTCGACCAGGTGCTGGAGATGGTTGCGGCTGGCAGCAGGTTGCGGCGGGCGTTGACCGTCGCTGAGGTGGCCGAGATGGCGGCCTTCGTGGCCTGGGACCGGGCGGTGGCATGACCGGGACGGTAGCCAACATCAGCGCTGGCGCGGTGCTGAAGTGACGGACCGGCGACTCACCCGATCAGCGGGAACCAGCCGGCGGCCTCGCCCAGCTCAGCGCGGTCCCGGTCGGTGAGCGGCTCGCGGCCGGCGGCCTTGAGCAGGTACACGGCGTCGTCCCAGCCGCTCGGGCGGACCGCGTCGTCGCTGAGCAGCCCGTCCACCGTGGTCACGGCGACGCGGCAGGCGAGCGGCCCGGGCGGCGGCGCGTCGGGCAGGTCGAGCACCAGGTCCAGGTGGTGGATGACGGCCTCGGTGGTCAGCGTGGCCAGGAAGTCGGGTACGCGCAGGACGTGCCCCTGGGTGCTGACACAGCCGGCCGGGTCGGCGGCGGTGGCGGCGCGCACGGCGGCGGGGGCGGTGTCGGACCAGAGCCGGACCACCCCGCTGGGGCGGTCGAAGGCGGCGGCGGAGCGGCGGGCCCACCAGGCGTGCCGGACGGCGTCCTCGCCGTCCCCGCCGGGCGGGAAGGAACGCCAGTAGCTGACGTCGTCCACGTCGGGCGGCTCGTCGGCGGGGCTGGCCAGGGCGACCAGGGCGCGCTGGGCGTCGCAGAGCACGTGGAAGAGCAGGTCGGCGACGAGCCAGCCCTGGCAGCGGGTGGGCCGTTGCAGGGCGGCGTCGTCGCGCCCGGCGACCACGGCGGTGATCCCCTCGTACGCCTGAGCGAGCGCCTCGTGCTGCGCGATCGACGTCATGAGGGGGAGCCTGCCACGGGCCGCCCGGATCGGCAGGGCGGAAGGGCCGGGGCGGGTGCCCCGGCCCCGGTGGCGGTCAGCCGAACATCTCGTCGAGGAAGCTCTTGTGCTTCTTGCGCTTGTAGTGCCCGTGGTAGCCGTGGTGCTGCTGCTGGTGCCCGCTGTGGCCGTACGCCGGCTGGGGCGGGTAGGCCGGCGCGTGCGGCGGCGGCGGGGGCGGCGCGGCCGGGTAGCCCGGCTGGTGCGGGGGCGGCGGCGGGGGCGGGGCGTACCCGCCGGCGACGTGGCCGGGCTGGGCCGGGCCGTGGCCCGCGGGCTGCCCGGGTGCCGGGGCGGCGTGCTGCTGGTTCCAGTTCGCCTCGGCCTCGAACAGCTTCTCGAGTTCACCGCGGTCGAGGAAGATCCCCCGACACTCGGTGCACTGGTCGATGACGACTCCGCTGCGCTCGTACTGGCGCATGTCTCCGTGACACTTGGGACAGGTGAGCTGCATCGCTCGACCGTACCCCGTCGGCGCGAGGTTCAGGCGGTGGCGATCAGCGCTTCGTTGACCTCGTCGTCGGAGACCTCGTGGAAGTCCTCGTAGTAGGCGCCGACCGCGCCGAACTCCGGCGGGCGCTGGGCGCAGATCACCTGGTCGGCCTCGGCGGCCAGCATCTCGTACGCCTCCTGGGAGCCGACCGGCACCGCGACGACGACCCGGCGGGCGCCGAGGTGGCGGGCGACCTGGACGGCGGCCCGGGCCGTCGCGCCGGTGGCCAGCCCGTCGTCGACGATGACGGCGGTCCGGCCGGTGAGGTCCAGCGGTGGTCGGCCGGCTCGGTAGCGGGCCTCCCGGCGTTCCAGCTCGGCCTGTTCCCGGCGCTGCACGTCGGCGACGTCGTCGGGGCCGAGCCGGGCGGCGACGACGTCGTTGAGCACCCGGACCCCGCCGGGGCCGAGTGCGCCGAAGGCGACCTCGGGCGCCCAGGGCATGCCGAGCTTGCGGACCACCAGGACGTCCAGGGGCGCGCCGAGCCGGTCGGCGATCACCCGGGCCACCGGCACGCCGCCCCGGACCAGCCCCAGCACGATGACGTCGGGTTCTCCGACCAGGCCGGCCAGCCGTTCGGCGAGCTGTCGGCCGGCATCCTCACGATCGCGGTAGGTGCTGCTCATGTCCTCAGGTCTACGCCCTGGGGAGGGCCGGTGTCGGCGACTCCGGCGAAACGGTGGTCGGCTGTCCGGTCAGCGCGGGTGCCCAGACGAGCAGGGCGAGCGGGTAGAGCAGGTAGCCGAAGCGGGTGGTGGGCATCAGCAGGATGGCCGCCAGCAGGCCGTATCCGCAGATCAGCGCGGTGGCGGTGGCGGTGTCGGGCGGGTGGCGCAGCAGTCGGAAGGCGATCGCCACGCCGGCGGCGACGAGCAGCGTCGCGGCGATCACCCGGCCGCCGGGCAGTCCGGTCGCGATCAGATGCCCGGGGAAGGGGGACTGGGCGGGGCTGGTCACCAGCCCATGGCCGAGCGGGAACCGCAGCACGTTCTCCACCAGCGCGTCCCGGTCGACCAGCACCGCCGGGACCAGGGCGAGCACCGGCAGGCCGAGCGCGCCGACGGCGACCCGGAGCCCGGCCCGCCGGGTGGCGCCCCAGAAGATCAGGACCAGGGCGACCGGCCAGGCGAAGAGCTTCAACGCGCCGGCGAGCCCGACCGCCGCGCCGGCCGCGCCGGGCCGGCCGGCGGCGGCGCACGCCAGCGCCAGCAGGCAGAGCGCGAGTACGGGCAGGTCGTCGCCGCCGGTGGCCAGGGTGAGGGCGCAGATCGGCAGCACGGTCGCGGCCTGTACGCCGCGCAGCACCGCCGCCGGGTGGGGGCGGCCCGCCGAGGGGCGGCCGGCGGCGCGCAGCGCGACCACCGCGACGGCCAGCGCCAGCGCGGTGACCAGCGCGAACCACACCCGGGAGTCGGTCCACCAGGCGTCCACGCCGGCGCGGGGCAGCCCGAACAGCGCCATCCCCGGCTGGTACGGCGTGTAGCCGAGCAGCCGTTCGTCGGGGGGGAGCGCGGCGATCGCGTCGGGCCCGAGGTAGGGGGTGCCGTGCTCGGCGAGCCGGATGCCGGCGTGCTCGACGACCACCACCTCCTCCTGCGCCCGGTCGGTACGCCCCGACGCCCGCTGGCTGCTCTGGATCACCAACGGCAGCAGGGCGGTGGTCGCCCAGGTCAGCGCGGTGACCGCCGAGCGCGCCGGCACCCCGGCCAGTCCGGGGCGGCGGCCTCGGAGCAGGAGTTGACCGGCGACCAGCAGCGCGGCGAGCAGGTAGCCGACGGCGGCGACGCTCCCCCAGGCCCGGTGCGGTGCCAGGCTGGAGGTGGCGGCGGTGACCGCGGCGAAGGCGGCGGAGACCGTGTAGAGGCCGAGGTCGAGGGCGAGGCCGCCGGCGGTGGAGTCCAGGGCGCGCCAGGTGCGGGAGGCGGCGGTCACGCCGGCAAGTGTGGCAGACCCGTCGGGCGGCTCCGGCCGGGCTGGCGGCGACCGGGGGCGAGGCGGATGACCGCGCCGGTGTCGTGCAGCGGCGGGACGAGGGTGCCGGGTCGGCCGCCCGAGCCGCGTTGCAGGGCGGCGAGGAGACTGCCGGACGGCAGCGGGCGGGCGAAGAGGTGGCCCTGGCCGGCGGCGCAGCCCAGCTCCCAGAGCGCCCGGCGCTGCGGCTCGCTCTCCACTCCCTCGGCGACCACGGTGAGGTCGAGGCTGCGGCCGAGGTCGAGGGTCGAGCGGATGACCGCCGCGGCCTCCGCCGAGCCCTCCATCGCGGTGACGAAGCTGCGGTCGATCTTCAGCTCGTGCACGGGGATGCGGGAGAGCAGGGAGAGCGAGGAGTAGCCGGTGCCGAAGTCGTCCAGCGACAGCCGGACGCCGGAGTCGCGCAGCCGGCTGAGCACCCGGTCGACCACGTCGAGCTGGCTCAGCGTCAGCGTCTCGGTCAGCTCCAGGACCAGCCGGTCGGGCGGGAGGTCGTGGGCGCGCAGCCGGGCCAGCACCGCGCCGGGGAAGCGGGCGTCGAGCAGGCTGCGTGGGGAGACGTTGACCGAGACCGGCAGGTCGAAGCCGGCCGCCCGCCAGCTCACGGCGGCGAGCAGCGCCTGGTCGAGGATCGCCTCGGCGAACGCGGGGAGCAGGCCGGAGCGTTCCACCGCCTCCAGGAAGCGCAGTGGGTCGATCATGCCGTGGGTCGGGTGGTGCCAGCGGGCCAGCGCTTCCGCGCCGGTCACCTCGCCGCTGGCCAGGTCCACGATGGGCTGGAAGTTGACGGTGAACTCGTGGTCGGCCACCGCCCGGGGCAGCTCGCCGCCGAGGGTGAGCCGGCCGAGGTCGGCGGTGTCGCGGGTCGGCGCGTACGTGGAGACCCGCTGACCGGCCCGCTTGGCCTGGTACATCGCCACGTCGGCGCGGCGCAGCAGCTCCGGCATGCCGCCGCTGGCGGGGGCCACGGCGATGCCCCCGCTGGCCTCGACGCTGATCCGCATGCCGTCGACGTCCAACGGCTGGTGCAGGGTGCCGATCAGTGCCTCCGCCCGGTGCGCGGCGACGGCCGGGGCGGGCAGTCCGCGCAGCAGTACGGCGAACTCGTCGCCGCCGAGGCGGGCCACCAGGTCCTCGGGCTGCGCGGCGGCTCGTAACCGGTCGGCGACCTGCATCAGCACCTGGTCGCCGGCGGCGTGGCCGAGGGTGTCGTTGACCTCTTTGAAGTGGTTGAGGTCGATCAGCACCAGCGCGGTCACCCCCTCGGCGTGCCGGGTGCTGAGCTGCTCGGTGCCGCGCTCCAGCAGTTGTCGCCGGTTGGCCAGGCCGGTCAGCGCGTCGTGGGTGGCGGCGTGCGCGTGTTCGGCGGCCACCCGGGCCAGCTCGGCGTACGCCTGGGCGTTGCGGACCGCGGTGCACAGCGCCGAGGCGAAGGTACGCAGCGTGTACTGCTCCCGCTCGGAGAGCTGGACCGGTCCCCGGAAGCGCAGCCGCAGCACCCCCACGTCGGCGCTGCCGTCGTGCCCCTCCAACGGTGCGGAGACGGCGGAGCCCTGGACGCTGCTCGGGTCCCCGACAGGCCCGTCGTAACCGATGCCACCTCTGGTACCCCGGACCGCGCGGGGGCCGTCGCGCAGCTCGATCTCGACCTCGTCCGCGGAGAAGAGTTCGGCGGCCTGGGTGACGGCGGTGGTGAGGACCTTCTCCAGGTCGACGACGTTCAGCGCGTCCGTGGTGCGGGCGAGGCGCTGCCAGGCCTGCTGCTCGGTGCGGGCCTTGACCCGGTTGGAGTACAGCAGGTGGAGGCTGAGCATCAGGGGTGGCACGGCGATGAGTAGGCGGCTGTCGCCGCGCAGGATGAGGAACGTCCCGAGGACCACCACCAGTCGGCCCACCGCGAAGGCGAGCCGGAGTTCCCAATCCTCCCGGAACAGTTCCTGTACCCGTTCACCGGAGGCGATCGCGATGACCGGCAGTGCGACCAGCTCGTCCAGCAGCACGGCGGCCAGATAGGCGAGGGACAGCGGCAGGATCGTGGCCAGCACGCTCTCTTCGCCCACCTGCCAGCCGCTCGCGTGCAGCATCGTGCCCGCCGCCGTCGCCACCAGCATGTTCTTTCCGATGCCGAAGGCGGCGCGGATGGCGGGGATTCGAGCGAGGGTGGTGACCAGGACGAGGGCGCAGCCCGTGGCGAGGACCACGGTCGAGGTCGGGGCCACGGTGAGGCCGATGACGATTGCCGTCTCGGTCCACGCGATGTCGTGGTTGTTGGCTCTGATCCGGATACGCACCTTGACGGTGAAGCCGGCGGCGACCAGCGAGATCAGGGCCAGCCAGGTGACGGGGCCGACCCTGGGTTCGTCGTTGGCGAGACGAACGGCGGACACGATGGTGGCGACGGCCGCCAAAAAGACGACGAGACCGACTAGCGGCAGCAGCCGCCGATCGGTCCCATCACTCCGTCGTTGTGGAGTCACCCATCGACCTCATTCAGTAACCGATGGTTGTGCACTCCGCAAGTTTACTGCTCTTGAGCTGGTTGCAGAACGTTGCTCAGGTCCATTCGTGCGACGTCATCATGACCCCCAGTGCGATTGTTCCCGTGTACCAATGGGGGGAGCTTAAAGGACAGTTGCCGCTCTCTTGCACTGATGAATGTCGGTATGCGCGATATCAGCGAACTCACAATGATTTGTGACGTTGTGTCCACGGGCTAAATGCGGAGCGCGTACGACTCGTACCCGGTCCTGCAACGGACGACCCGTGGCTTCGCCGGTCACCGGCCTAGCACTGCCGTTTGCGAACTATCTTCAGTCTGGCCTTGCCCGCTTCCAATTTCATCGACGGATCGGACCATCTCCTGGCTGCCGCAGGGTGACGTGCAGGGGTATGCCGATCATCCGGACGGGCAACGGGATGTGCGGGCCTTGCATCGTCCCGCCCGGTCCATGATCTCGTAGAGTGATCATTCGAGCACTTGGGGAGGAGTCATCGAGGATCTGGTGGAGATTCGAGTCCTGGGTAATCTTGAGGCGCTGATCAAGGGCGACCCAATAAACCTGGGTACGCCCAAGCAGCGGACCGTACTTGCCCTGCTGGTCATGCGAACCGGACGACTGGTGACGGTAGAGGATCTGGTCGACGAGTTGTGGCCCGACGGTCCACCCCCGTCCGCTGTCGCGAACGGTGACCACTTATCGGTTTCTTGTCGCCGCTCTCGTTAACGTCTCCGAACGTCGGTGAACGGGGGAGGTGCTGGCCGTGTCAGGACCAGACCGACGATGCCCCCGTGCGTCACGGTTTCCCCAGCGATCTTGACGGACGGGTAGGTGAGGGAGGAGCACGGCCATGGCACCCGGCTGTGCTCCTCCCGAACTCTTGATGCGTCCCGGTCGTACCCGACGGATAGGCTGCGGTCGTGACCGATCCCGCGCAGCTCACCCACGTCGACCCGGCGGGCGCGGCCCGCATGGTCGACGTCTCCGCCAAGCCGGTCAGCGGCCGGCTCGCCGTGGCCGCCGGCCGGTTGCGCACCACCGCCGAGGTGGTCGACCTGCTGCGCCGCGACGGCCTGCCCAAGGGCGACGCGCTGGCGGTCGGTCGGCTCGCCGGCATCATGGGCGCCAAGCGCACCCCCGACCTGATCCCGCTCTGCCATCCGATCGCGCTGCACGGCGTGACGGTCGACCTTCGGCTCACCGAGGACACCGTCGAGATCACCGCCACCGCGCGGACCGCCGACCGGACGGGCGTGGAGATGGAGGCGCTGACCGCCGTGGCGGTGGCCGGGCTGGCCCTGGTCGACATGGTCAAGGCGGTCGACCCGGCCGCCTCCGTCGACGCGGTGCGGGTGCTCCGCAAGGAGGGCGGCAAGACCGGCGAGTGGGTCCGCCCGGAGGATCGGCCGTGATCCGGGCCCGGGTGGTGGTCGCCTCCAACCGGGCCGCCGCCGGCGTCTACGCCGACACCAGCGGCCCCCTGCTCGTCGCGGGCCTGCGCGAGGTGGGCTGCGCCGTGGACGAGCCGGTGGTGGTTCCCGACGGCGAGCCGGTGGGCGAGGCGTTGCGCAGCGCCCTGGCCGACGGGATCGACGTGGTGCTGACCAGCGGCGGCACCGGGATCACCCCCACCGACCGGACGCCCGACGTGACCCGCGCGCTGCTCGACTACGAGATCCCCGGCATCGCCGAGGCGATCCGGGCGCACAGCCGCGACCGGGTCCCCACCTCCGCGCTGTCGAGAGGGCTGGCCGGGGTGGCGGGCCGGATGCTCGTGGTCAACCTGCCCGGGTCGACCGGCGGCGCGCGGGACGGCCTCGCCGTGCTCGGCCCGATCCTCGTCCACGCCGTCGAGCAACTGCGCGGCGGCGACCACTGACGCCCGGTCCGCCAGTCCACGGGGATAGGCTCGCCCGGTGAGCGCGCGGACGACGCGCGGACCGCAGTCGGTGAAGGAGGCCCCCGGTGAGCACGGAAACCGCCGCCGCCGCGGCACAGGTGGCGGCACCGCCGCCGGCCGGTTGGGAGGAGGCCCGCTCCCGGGTGTACGCGGTCGGCCTCGCCGCCGCGCTCCCCGCGGTCCGGCGGCCGCTGGCCGACACCGACGGGCACACCCTCGCCGAGCCGCTGACCACGCGGACCGACCTGCCCGCCTTCCCGACCTCAAGCGTGGACGGCTGGGCGGTGCGCGGCGAGGGCCCCTGGGACGTGGTCGGGCGGGTGCTGGCCGGCAACACCCCGCCCCCGCTGACCGCCGACGGCACCACCGTCGAGATCGCCACTGGCGCGATGGTCCCCGAGGGCGCCACCGCCGTGCTCCGGATCGAGGAGTCGAGCCGTACCGCCGACGGACGGGTGACCGGCACCCCCCGGCCGCACCCGGAGTGGCGGGAGCCGGGCGAGGAGGCGTACGCGGGTGAGGAACTGCTCCCCGCCGGCACCCCGGTCGACCCGGCGCTGATCGGGCTGGCCGCCTCCTGCGGCCACGACCAGCTGCCGGTGCGCCGGCAGCCCCGGGCCGCGCTGCTGGTCTTCGGCGACGAGCTGCTGACCGCCGGCCCGCCCGGCGCCGGCCGGGTACGCGACGCGCTCGGCCCGGCCGTGCCGGTCTGGCTGCGCCGGTACGGCTGCCAGGTGCGCTCCTCCGACGTGGTCGGCCCGGTGGCGGACACCCTCCCCGCCCACGTGGCGGCGCTGCGGTCCGCGCTGGCCAACGCCGACCTGGTCTGCACCACCGGCGGGACGATGCACGGTCCGGTCGACCACCTGCACCCCACCCTGGAGGCGCTCGGCGCGGACTACGTGGTCAACACCGTGGCGGTCCGGCCGGGCTTCCCGATGCTGCTGGCCCGGCTCGCCGGCGCCGACGGCCGGGTCCGCTTCGTCGCCGGGTTGCCGGGCAACCCGCAGTCCGCGATCGTCGCCCTGGTCTCGCTGGTCGCGCCGCTGCTCGCCGGGCTGACCGGCCGACCGATGCCGGTGCTGCCGCACGCCACGCTCGCCGAGCCGGTGCCCGGTCGGGGCGACTACACGCACCTGGCCCTGGTCCGGCTGGACCGGGCCGCCGGCACCGCCCACCCGCTGCGCCACGTCGGCTCGGCGATGCTGCGCGGGCTGGCCGGCGCCGACGGGTTCGCGGTGATCCGTCCGGGCACCACCGGCGAGGCCGGGGCGCGGGTGCCGGTCGTACCGCTGCCGCTGCTGCCCGGGGAGCGCTCGTGGTGACCGCCGACCCGACGGTGGCCGTTCTCGCGGTCACCGACCAGCCGCTCGACCTCGCCGCGCACGAGGCTGCGGTCGCCGACCGGCGGGCCGGCGCGGTCGTCTCCTTCCAGGGCGTGGTCCGCGACCACGACCACGGCCGTCGGGTCACCCTGCTGGAGTACGAGGGCCACCCGAGCGCCGCCGACGTGCTGCGTGAGGTCGCCGCCGAGATCGCCGCCGAACCCGAGGTGTACGCCGTCGCGGTGTCGCACCGGATCGGCCGGCTGGAGATCGGCGACGTGGCACTGGTCGCCGCGGTCAGCACCGCGCACCGCGCCGCGGCCTTCGAAGCCTGCGCCCGCCTGGTCGACGAGGTCAAGGCGCGCCTGCCGATCTGGAAACGCCAGGTCTTCACCGACGGCACCGAGGAATGGGTCAACTGCCCCTGACCGCTCCCCTCATGATCGGGGCCGGTGGGTGGTCAGCGGCGGGCGGTGGTGGCGGTGCGGGCCAGGCGGTCGGTGTAGAAGGCCGGCTCGGCGCCGGGGCGCCAGGGCAGCGCGGCGACCAGCACGATCAGCGCCAGCGCGAGGGAGTTCTCCATCAGCGCGCCGACGAGCCCGTCCTGGTAGTGCGACACCTCGGGGAGCTGGTGCTCGTACGGCCAGATGGGCGAGACGAGGAAGAGCAGGTAGAGCCCCGCCGCCGCGACGGCGTGCCGCAGGCCGGTCAGCGTCGGGTACCAGATCGGCGGCCGCAGCCCGGTCACCCCGGGCGGCCCCCCGTACGACGACGCCTGGCCGGCGCGCGCCGCCAAGCCCCGGCTCGCCTCGCGACGGCGTACGGCGGCGTCGGCGAGCACGACGATCGCCGGGATGACCCAGACCAGGTGGTGCGTCCAGGAGATCGGGCTGATCACGTTGGCGGTCAGTCCGACCAGGGTGAACGCGGTCAACTCGTCGCCGTCGGCCCGGGCGGTGGCGGCGCGGGAGAGCCCCACCGCCAGGATCAGCACCGAGAACGACAGCCAGAGCAGGCCGGGCGTCTCGATCGAGTCGTACAGCCGGGCGAGCAGGCCGGCCAGCGACTGGTTGGGGGTCATGTCGGCCGCGCCGACCCGCTCGGTCTGCCAGAGCACGCCGCCGAAGTAGGCCCGCGACTCCGTACCGACCAGCGCGAACGTCCCCAGCGTCACGCCGATGGTGGTGCCGACGGCGGTGGCCGCCGTCCGCCACTGCCGGGTGATCAGCAGGTAGACGATGAAGAGCGCCGGGGTCAGCTTGACGGCGGTGGCCAGGCCGATGCCCATGCCGGCCCACGCCCCGCTGTAGAGGAAGCGCACGAACGGGCCGTCGGTCGGGCGGCCGTGGGTGCCCCGCCGGGACCGCCAGCGCAGCCCGATCAGGTCGGCCATGATCAGCCCGAAGAGCAGCACGTTGACCTGGCCGTACCCGAGGGTCTCCCGGACCGGTTCGATGGCGACGGACATCGACGTCGCGATGCCCACGGTGAACCAGAGCGGCCAGCCGAGCCGGTCCACGATCGGGCGCAGCAGCGCGGCCAGCACGAGGGCGAGGGCGGCGATGCTGCCCGCCGCGTTGATCCAGCCTGCCGCCTCGACCGGCAGGCGCGCCATCGGCAGCATCATCAGGCCGGCGAAGGGCGGGTAGGTGAAGCCGAGGGTGGTGGTCGGCGCGATGAACTCGTACAGCTCGTGACCGCTCGCCCACCACACCACCGCGCCGTGGTAGATCTTCATGTCGAAGAAGTTGTACGGCCGCCCGAATGCACCGATGGCGAGCCATGCGGCATAGGCGACGGCGGCCACGATGCCGGTCCGTACGACTGTCCTACGATCGATCCCACGCGTTGCGCGACGGACTGGGGCGAGGCGGTCCAGCCGTCTACCGACGATCGCCGGCATGGCGTGGCCACCCCCGTACCAAGGTCGTCCTACCCGTCCAGGTCCGGTACGGAGCCTAGAACGGCGCCTCACGTTGATGCCTCCCGCGTTATGCGACCGTGTCCGATCCCACACATGTTTTTGACATTTCCACCGCGTTAACGGCAGTCGGGTGGTTCAGGTAATTCGCGGCCTTGCGGGGGGTGATGGCCGTATTGACGCAGGTCAGCCCGGAAGTCGCCGGGCCGTGGACGCGGAGAGGGCGGCGATCCGCGCTTCCCGACGGGCGGTACGCACCGCGCGGGTCACGGAACGTCGAGAGTGACCGATGCGATGACCGGCCCGCCAGCGCAGACCCGGCTTTCCCTCGGTGTCGGCGGCGGCGAGCAGCAGGCCGCCGAAGAGCCCGAGGTTCTTCAGGAAGTGGACCTGGTTGTTGTTGCGCATCGCCGGGTCGTCGTTCTTCCAGAACGGGTGCCCGGCCGCGGTGACCGGCACCAGCGTGCCGGCGAGCACCAGCGCGGCCGGCCGGGCGAACCGTCCGGTGGCCAGCATCAGGCCGGCGGCGAGCTGCACCGCCGCGTTGGTGCGGATCAGGGTGGTGGTGTCGGTGGGAAGCTTCGGCGCGGCGTTCGAGATCAGCGGGGCGATCCGGTCGGTGATCGGCTGGGCGGCGGCGACGAGGCGCTGGGGGTTGTAAAGGGTACGGGCGCCGCTGACCACGAAGATGCCGCTCAACATGACGCGGGCGAGGGAGCGCACGGGTTTCATGGATCAGTCATACCCCGTCCGGGCGTCCGCTACCCCGGCAACGGCCGATCCCGGACCTTCCGCCACGGACGTGACGCCACGCCGATTCGAGCGACCGTCGCTGATGGACGTGCTTCGACCGGTAACGTCGCGCGGGTGACGACCCTGCGGCTGCGCCCCGAGGACCCGGCGGACATCGCCCCGGTCCGCATGGTGCTGGCCGCCGCCTTCGCCCGCCCGGACGTCGCGGTCCCCGGCGAGGTGGCGCTCGTCGACGAGCTGCGCGACAGCGACGCGTGGATCCCGGAGCTGGCGATGGTGGCCGAGTACGGCGGTGAGGTGGTCGGCTACGCCCTGCTCAGCCGGGTCTTCGTACAGTCCGACGACGTCCGCGCCCCGGCGTTGGCGCTCGGGCCGGTCGCGGTGGCCCCGCACCGGCAGCGGATCGGGCACGGCACGGCGGCGGTGCAGGCCGGGCTGGACGCCGCGACCGAGCTGGGTGAGCGCCTGGTGGTGGTGCTCGGCGACCCCGCGTACTACCGCCGCTTCGGGTTCGTCCGGGCGGACCGGATGGGACTGACCAGCCCGTGGTCCGGTCTGGGGGAGCCGTGGCAGGCGCTGGCGCTGCCGCCGAGCACCAGCGGCGAGGGACCACCGCCGCGCGGTGAGGTGCTGTTCCCGGCACCCTGGTCCCGCGTCTGACCGGCACGGCGTGCCGTCGACCTGGCTGGTGCGCGGGGTGCCGCCGGAGAAGGCGATCCGGTCCGGCGGGCGGCGGTCAGGCGGGTTGGGTGCGCAGGTAGCGGCCGAAGTGCGGGACGGTGAAGGCGACCGTGCCCCGCTCGCCGGAGTAGATCAGGCCCTTCTTGATCAGCGCGTCCCGGGCCGGGGAGAGGCTCGCCGGCTTGCGCCCGAGCGCCCGGGCGATCTCCGCGGTCGGCACGGCCGCGTCCATGTCGTCCCGGCCGCCGCCGTCGGCCTCCCCTTCCACCAGGGACAGCGTCGCCATCGCGCGCATGTACTCGCGCTCGGCCGGGGTGGCCCGCTCGAACCGGGAGCCGAAGAAGCCGACCGCCAGTTCGGCCTCCGCCTCGGGAGCGGCCACCCGCACGTCCGCCGCGGTGATCGGCGAGCGGGGCGCGTGGTCCCAGGTCGCCTTGCCGTACGCCTGGACGAAGTAGGGATAGCCGCCGGACTTCTCGTAGAGCAGGTCGAGGGCCTTCTGCTCGTACTCGACCTCCTCCCGCTCGGCCGGCGCGCAGAGCGCCTGGTCGGCGGCGATCCGGTCGAGGCGGTCGATGCGCTGGTAGCGGAACAGCCGTTCGGAGTAGGACTTGGCCGCGCTGAGCACGGCCGGCAGGTGCGGCAGGCCGGCGCCCACCACGATCAGCGGGGCGCCGAGCTGGGACAGCTCGTGGCAGGCGGCGCAGAGCGCCGAGACGTCCTCCGGGCCGAGGTCCTGCATCTCGTCGATGAAGACGGCGATCCCGGTGCCCACGTCGGCGGCCACCGCGGCGGCGTCGCTGAGCAGCTCGACCAGGTCGATCTCGATGTCGCCGGAGTCGGCCCGGCCGCTGCTCGCCGGCACGTCGATGCCGGGCTGCCAGCGGTCGCGCAGCTTGGGGGCGGCGGCACCGCGCCCGGCGGGTGCGGAGCGCTGGGCGAACGCCTTGAGCACGCCGAGGAAGGCGTCGATCCGGTCCGGGGCGCGGTGCCGGGGAGCCAGCTCGCGGACGGCCATGTGCAGCGCGGCGGCCACCGGCCGGCGCAGTGACTGGTCCGGCCGGGCCTCGATCTTGCCGGTGCCCCAGAGATGGTTGATCGCCTGCGAGCGGAGGGTGTTGAGCAGCACCGTCTTGCCGACGCCCCGCAACCCGGTGAGCATCAGGCTGCGCTCGGGGCGGCCCCGGGCGATGCGTTCCAGGACCACGTCGAAGACGTCCAGCTCCCGACCCCGGCCGGCGAGTTCGGGCGGGCGCTGGCCGGCGCCGGGGGCGTACGGGTTGCGGACCGGATCCACGCATCGCAGAGTATCGGGCCGTCTAGCCGGGGGACTAGAGATGCCTAGACGGAGCTACCGGCGTGTCTGCGGGCCTCGACAGCAATCTTGCCCTGTCTAGCATGGACGCTAGACAGGGCAAGATTGACCTACGAGGAGTGTTTCCGCAGGCAGAGCACGTAGTCGATGACCAGGGCGATGTCTCCCCAGGGGTGGGATCAGCGCTGCTTCAGGCAGAGGACGAAGTCGAGGGTGTCCAGTTCGCTGTCGAAGAAGTACCAGTTCGTGTAGCCGGTGACCTTGGCGCACTTGGCCTCGGCGTCCTTCTCACCGCTGGTCTCGCCGTCGAAGCGCCGCAGCACCTCGTACGTCTTCGGGGCACAGTCGCTGATCAGCAATTTGGGCTTGCCGCCCGCCGGGCCCTCGTTGCGCACGCACTGCCCTGCCTTCACGAAGCGCGGATCGGCGGACGACGCCGGAGCGGGGGTGGTCGACGCCGGTTCGCCCGGCCCGGGCAGCGCCGCGCTCGGCGCCGCGGAGGCGGTGGGCGCGGCGTTCGACGTCGGTTCGTCGTCCCGGCCGGCCAGGTACCAGAGCGTGGCGGCACCGGCGAGGACGAGCACCGCCAGCACGGCCAGCACCCCGATCAGCGGACCCCGGCCCCGCTTCGGCTGCGGCGGCGTCGGGTCGCCGAGGTAGGCGGTCGGGCCGGCCGACCGGTACGGCTGGCTGGGCGGGTGGACCTCGGTGGCCGCCCACCCCGGCTGCGGGTACGGCTGGTGCGTGTGCGGCTCGCCCCACGCGGGCGGGCCGTGCGGATCCGGTGCGGCGCCGTACGCGTCGTCCGGGCGTCGCCCGCCCCAAGGCTCCGGGGCGCCGCCACCCGGTGGCCCGTAGTTCGCCATGCACGCCTCCTGCGTACTCGGTCCTGAGAGGCCGGACACCCGTGCGGGACACCGACGCCGTGGTCACCGTAGCGTGGTCCACCGATGAGCTCACCTCCCGCAAGTGCGACACCCACCCGGCCGGGCCTGATCTGGACGGCGCTGCTGCTGGTCTACGTCCTGTGGGGCTCCACCTACCTCGGCATCCGGATCGCCGTGGAGTCCATGCCGCCGCTCGCCTCGGCCGCCCTCCGGTTCGCCGCCGCCGGGCTGGTGCTCGCCGTCGTCCTGCGGGTGCGACGCGGCCCGGGGGCGTTGCGGGTCGACCGGCGTCAGCTCGCCTCCGCCGCCCTGGTCGGGGTGCTGCTGCTGGCCGGCGGCAACGGCCTGGTGGTGCTCGCCGAGGCGGGTCCGCCCGGGGTGGCCGTGCCGTCGGGCATCGCCGCGCTGCTGGTGGCCACCGTCCCGCTGCTGGTGGTGCTGCTGCGCACCGCCACCGGCGACCGGCCGCGCGGCTGGACCTTCGCCGGAGTGACGCTCGGCTTCCTCGGCCTGGTGCTGCTGGTGCTGCCCACCGGCGGCACGGGCGCGGTGCCGCTGGCCGGCGCGCTCACCGTGGTCGCCGCGGCCACCTCCTGGTCGGTCGGCTCGTTCCTGTCCGGTCGGCTGGCCATGCCCGGCGACCCGTTCGTCGCCACCGTGTACGAGATGTTCGCCGGCGCGGCGGCCCTCGCCGTGGTCGCCCTGGCCAGGGGCGAGCTGCGCGACTTCTCGCCGGGCGAGGTGACCGGCCGGTCCTGGGCGGCGCTGGCGTACCTGATGGTGGCCGGCTCGCTGGTGGCCTTCACCGCGTACGTCTGGCTGCTGCACCACGCGCCCATCTCACTGGTCGCCACGTACGCCTACGTCAACCCGGCCGTCGCGGTCGGGCTCGGCGCGCTGCTGGTCGCCGAGCCGATCACCGCGCAGGTGCTGCTGGGCGGCGCGGTGATCGTGGCCGGCGTGGCGCTGGTGGTGAGCACGGAGCGACCCCGGCGGCCGGCGGCGGAGCCCGCCGACGGGGCAGCCGCGGAACCTGCGCACCGGTAACGTCCCGGCCCGTGTCCGTCGGGCTGCTGACCGTCGCCGCGCTCTGCGGCGGCCTCGTCGGTGCGGCGGCGCCGACGTTCGGAAGCCGGTTCACCACCGACCGGTTCGCCACCGACCGGTCCGCCACCGACCGGTGGACGGTCGGCTGGGCGGTCGTCGGGGCGGTGGTGTTCGCCGGGCTGGCCGCCGCGCTCGGGCCGGACCCGGCGCTGCCGGCGTACCTGTTGGTGGCGGCCGTCGGTGTGGTGCTGGCGGTGGTCGACCTGGCCTGCCTGCGGCTGCCCGATCCGCTGGTCGGCGCGGCCGCCCTCGGCGGCGTCGCCGGCCTCGGGGTGGCCGCGCTCGCCGCCGGCACGCCGGGCCGCCTGGCGGTCGCCCTCGCCGGGGCCGCGCTCTCGTTCTCCGGGTACGTCCTGCTGGCGCTGCTGCCCGGCGCCCGGCTCGGCTTCGGCGACGTCAAGCTCGCCGCCGCCCTCGGCCTGCCGCTCGGCTGGCAGGGCTGGCCGACCCTGGGCTACGGGCTGCTCCTGCCGCACCTGCTCAACGGCGTGCTGGTGCTGGCCCTGCTGGCCGCCCGCCGGGTACGCCGGGACACCGCCCTGCCGTTCGGCCCGGCGCTGCTCGCCGGGGCCTGGCTGGCCGTGCTGCTCGCCTGAGACCCGGCCGTCCGGCGGTCCGGTCCACTCGACGGCCAGCTGGTGGGCGTGTCGGGAGCCTGGCTGGTGTCGCCGCGAGTGATATGCCTGCCAGGAATAAATATGCCTGACAGGCATATCGGTCACCGGGAGGTGATGCCGCCGCCTCCCGTCACTGCGAGTGGTCGGCGTCGGTGCCAGGCCGCCTCGGACCGCGGCAGGTCGTCTGTGCGGCCCGGCGCCGGACACCTCGCCGTCCGCTGCAACCGCCCACCGCGGTCGGAAGCCAGCCGGCAGCCAGCCAGCTAGCCAACCGATCACGTCAGATCAGGCGGAGCTGGCGGTCCTTCGGTCGGCGGGGCTCGGTCTCACCGAAGCGCTCGAAGAGCCCGGCGTCGATCACGTCGAGGAACGGCGACGGCCGGCAGTCCCGCTCCGACCCGTGCCGGACCCGGCGGGCGGCGTGGCTGACGTAGAGCCGGTCCTGGGCGCGGGTCAGGCCGACGAAGAAGAGCCGCCGCTCCTCGGCGACCGCGTCGTCGTCCGGCTCGGTGCCGGGCCAGCGCAGCGGCAGCAGCCCGTCCTCGGCCCCGACCAGGAAGACCACCGGGAACTCCAGCCCCTTGGCGGCGTGCAGGGTGAGCAGGGTGACCGCCTCGGCGCGCGGGTCGAGCGCGTCCACCTCCGCGCCGGTGGCGAGCTGGGACAGGAACAGCCCGAGGTCGTCGCCGCAGCGGCGGGCCAGCGGGGTGAGCAGGTCGACCGCCGTGCGAACGTCCTCGGGGCGTACCGCGGCGGCGCCGTCCAGCGTCGGCACGGCGAAGCGCTCCGCCAGCACCTGGCCCGCCAGCCGGACGCGGGCCGGCAACGAACCGTCCAGCCCGTCGGCGTGCCGCAGCTCCCGGGCGATGGCGGTCACCCCCGGCCGGTCCCGCAGCCGGTCGTGCGAGCGCTTCTGCACCGGGATGTTCGCCCGGGCGAGGGCGTCCACGATCGGGGCGGCCTGCGCGTCGGTGCGGTAGAGCACCGCGATGTCGGAGAAGGAGAGCGTGGTCGACCGGCCGTCGATCCGGCCCGAGTCCAGCGACCGGTGGGACAGGCCGCCGACCAGCTCGTCGACGGTGCGTACCACGAAATCGGCCTCGTCGGCGACGGAGGCCGCCGGGTAGCGGCCGACCAGCGGGGCCTCCGGGTCGAGCCGGGCCGGGTCGAGCCGGCGGCCCCGCACCAGCGACGACGGCGCGATGGCCTGCACGGCCGCGGCCAGGATGGGTGCCGACGAGCGGTAGTTGCGGTTCAGCCGGACCAGCCGGGCGTCGGTGAAGTCCTGTGAGAAGCGCAGGAAGTAGCCCACGTCGGCGCCGCGGAACGAGTAGATCGCCTGGTCCGGGTCGCCGATCGCGCAGAGGTTGCCGTCGGCGGGGCTGAGCAGGCGCAGCAGCTCGTACTGGACCGCGTCGACGTCCTGGTACTCGTCGACGAAGATCCACCGCCAGCGTTCGCGGTAGTCGCGCACCAGCTTCTTGTCGGCCCTCAGCAGCGCGACCGGCAGGGTCAGCAGCTCGTCCAGGTCGACCAGGTCCTGCTTGCGCAGCAGCGCGGTGTAGCGGTCCGGGTCGTCGCCGGCCTCGGCGCGGGCGGCCGCCCGGTCGGCGTCGTCGGCGATCCGGAAGTCCGCCGGCAGCCCGGCGGCCGCCGCGTTCTCCCGCAGGATGGCCAGCCCGAGCGAGTGGAACGTGCCGACGGTGACGTCCTCGGCCACCGGGCCGAGCAGCCCGTCGAGGCGGTGCCGCAGCTCCTCGGCGGCCCGTCGGGTGAAGGTGATCGCCAGGCACTGCTCGGGGAAGACGTTCAGCTCCGCGCAGAGGTAGGCGATCCGGTGGGTCAGCGTCCGGGTCTTGCCGGTACCGGGACCGGCCACGATCAGCAGCGGGCCACCCGGCGCGGACGCGGCCACCCGCTGCATCGCGTCCAACCGGTCCAGCAGGCCGGTGCCGACCTCCTCCATGCCGGCGAGCATCGGCTCGAACGGCTCGTGCGGCGAGGGCGCCGGCGCGATCGGCGGGGGAGGCGGCGGCGCGGCCTTCCGCTTCGGCTCGGCCTTCGGCGCCGCCGGGCGACGGACCTTCGCCTTCGCCGCCGGCTCCGCGGGCCGTCGCTGCGCCGGCACGGGTACGTCGAAGAGCGTCTCCGCCTGCGCCCCGGTCGCCTTCCCGCCCAGCTCGGCGGGGTCGAAGAGGGTGATCACGCCGTACTCGCCGTCGTAGCCCGGCACCCGGCGGACGTCGCCGCGGCGCAGCCGGCCGATCCCCTCGGCCAGCAGCTCGCCACCGACCCGCCCGATCTCGTCGAGCGGGGTACGGGTGAGGAGCTCCAGCTCCGGGCCGAGCGCGGCGACCAGCTCGTGGAGCTTCCCCTCGACCTTCTTGCTCCGCGCACCCACCTTGTTGATCTCGCCGAGGATCTCGGCCAGCGGCACCAGGTGGGTGACCTCGCGGGCGTGCGCGGGGCGGTGCCCCGCCGGCCGGTCGGCCAGCTCCTCGACCCGGCTCAGCACGCCGACGGTCAGCGGCTTGCCGCACTCCGGGCAGCGCCCGCCGGCCTGCCGGGTCCGCTCCGGCGACCAGTTGACGCCGCAGAGCCGGTGCCCGTCCGCGTGGTACTTCCCCTCCTCCGGGAAGAACTCGATCGTCCCGGCCAGCCCGTCGCCGGTGCGCAGCGCCTCCCGGATCGCGAAGTAGTCGCGGTCGGCGGAGAAGACCGTCGCCTCCCGGGCCAGCGCCGGCGGGGAGTGCGCGTCGGAGTTCGACACGAGCTGGTAGCCGTCCAGGCTGCCGACCCGCCAGTTCATCTCCGGGTCGGAGGAGAGGCCGGTCTCCACCGCGAAGACGTGCTCGGCCAGGTCGGCGTAGCAGTCGGCGATCGCGTCGAAGCCGGACTTCGAGCCGAGCGCGGAGAACCAGGGCGTCCAGATGTGCGCCGGCACCAGGTAGCCGTCGCCGCTGGCCTCCAGGGTGATCTCCAGCAGGTCCCGGGAGTCCAGGCCGAGGATCGGCCGGCCGTCCGACCCGAGGTTGCCGATCCGGCCCAGCGCCGTGTTGAACCGCGCCACCGCGTCCAGGTCGGGCAGGTAGATCAGGTGGTGGACCTTGCGGGTCCGGTCGTCCCGCTTGTAGATCGTGGAGATCTCCACGCTGAGCATGAACCGGACCGGGTCGGTCTCCGCCTCGCTGGCCAGCCGGGGCGGCAGCCGGCGGGCGATGTCCCGCTCCGCCTCCGGGGCGAGCCGGTAGAGCCCGGGCTCGGCCGGATGCAGCGTCTCCCGCAGGTGGTCGTACCAGGCGGGGTGGGTGAAGTCCCCGGTGCCGAGCACGCCGATGCCCTTGCGCCGGGCCCACCAGCCGAGGTTGGGCAGGGTGAGATCGCGGCTGCACGCGCGCGAGTACTTCGAGTGGATGTGCAGGTCCGCGACGAACGGCGGGACGCCACCGGGGGGTGCGGCGCTGAACGGAGGCACGCCGCATCCTGTCACGGCCGGTCCATCACCCGCCCGCCGCCACGCGTACGCGTGACCTGAGCAATCCGGTGCTGGACTCCGCAGCCCGGTCGCGCTATGAGGCGCGGAGTTCCACCAGGGTGATCTGCGGCGGGGCGCCGACCCGCACCGGCGGGCCCCAGAATCCGGCGCCGTTGGTGACGTACACCTTCGTGCCGTCCACCTCGCCGAGCCCGGACACGACCGGTTGCTGGAGCTTGACGGCCAGGTTGAACGGCACGATCTGGCCGCCGTGGGTGTGCCCGGAGAGCTGCAGGTCGACGCCGAACTTCGCCGCCTCGTGCGCGGCGACCGGCTGGTGGGCGAGCAGCACCACCGGGCGACTCGGGTCGCGGTCGCCGAGCGCGGCCGCGAAGTCGGCGGGCGCGGCCAGGCCGATGCCGGCGGCGGTCACGTCGTTGACGCCGGCCAGGTCCAGCACGCCGCCCCGGGCGCCGATCTCCTGCCGCTGGTTCTGCAACACCCGCAGGCCGAGCCGGTCCACCTCCTGGACCCACTCCTCCACCCCGGAGTAGTACTCGTGGTTGCCGGTGACGAAGAAGTTGCCGTAGCGGGACCGCAGGCCGCGCAGCGGCGCCGCGGCCTCGCCCAGCTCGGCGACCGAGCCGTCGACCAGGTCGCCCACGATCGCGACGAGGTCGGCGTCGAGGCGGTTGATCGCGGCGACGATCCGTTCGGTGTGCTCCCGCCCGCGCAGCGGGCCGAGGTGGATGTCGGAGACGGTGGCGATCCGCAGCCCGTCCATGCTGCGCGGCAGCTTCGCCAGCGGAATCCGGACCCGGTCCAGCTCGGGCGGGCCCGTCGCCACCCGGACGCCGTAGCCGGTGACGCCGGCTGCGGTGAGCCCGGCGAAGATCGCCGCGCCCCGGGCCAGCAGCAGCCGGCGCGAGGCGTCGTGGTCGGGCTGGTCCACCGCGTCGACGGCCGGCGGGCCGGCGGCGCCGGCCGCGCCGACCAGCACCGGCTCCGGCGCGGCGGCGGTCGACTCGGCGACCGCCGACCGGCGGCGCAGCACCAGCCGGGCGACCGCCATCGGCACTTCCAGCACCAGCAGCAGGACCAGCAGGTAGAACATCACCGCCAGCCAGAGGTAGCCCGGCCAGGCCAGCCAGAACGCCCCGACCGCCCGGGTGCCGGCCATCGTCGCCGGTACGAGCAGCGCCAGCAGCAGCGCGGCGACCGCCCCGATCCGCCGCCACCGCCCGGGACGGGTGGTGTCCTTGACCAGCCGCTTCCACAGGTAGAAGTGGATCAGGCCGATGATCAGGGCCAGGGTGGCCAGGAACGCCAGAGTCGCCAACATGCCAGCCCTTTCTCAGCCGCCTGCGAAGGGTGGCAGCACGTCGATCGTGACCCCGGCCGGCAACGGTGTCCCACGATCATGACAGCGCACCCCGTCGACCAGGAAACTCGCCACCTCCAGCACGGCGGCCAGCCCTGGCCCGTGGCGCTCGGCGAGTTCACCGACCAGTTCGTCCAGCGACCGGCCGGCGGATGTGGTCTCCTCGGTGCGGCCGGCGGCGGCGCGGGCCCCGGCGAAGTAGCGGACGGTGAGGTCCACGGCTCAGCCTCCGATCGCGGACATCGGCCGGGCCGGTTGCAGGAACGTGGGATCGTCGATGCCGTGCCCGGCGCGCTTGCCGCGCATCGCCGCCTGCCAGCGGCGGGCCAGCTCCGCGTCGTCCGCCCCGCCGCGCAGCGCGCCGCGCAGGTCGGATTCCTCGGTGGCGAAGAGGCAGGCCCGGATCTGGCCGTCGGCGGTGAGCCGGGTCCGGTCGCAGTCGCCGCAGAACGGCCGGGTGACGCTGGCGATCACGCCGACCCGGGCCGGTCCGCCGCCGACCAGCCAGGTCTCGGCGGGGGCCGCGCCCCGCTCCGCCGGGTCGGGCGTCAGGGCGAACGCGCCGGCCAGCGAGGCGAGGATCTCGTCGGCGGTGACCATGGTGGCCCGGTCCCAGCCGTGCTGGGCGTCCAGCGGCATCTGCTCGATGAACCGCAGCTCGTAGCCGTGGTCGAGGGCGAACCGCAGCAGCGCCGGGGCCTCGTCGTCGTTGACGCCCCGCATCAGCACCGAATTGACCTTGACCGGGGTGAGCCCGGCGGCGGCGGCGCCGGCCAGCCCGGCGAGCACGTCGGCCAGCCGGTCCCGCCGGGTCAGCCGGCTGAACCGGTCGCGGTCCAGGGTGTCCAGCGACACGTTCACCCGGTCCAGCCCGGCCGCGCGCAGCGTGGGGGCGAGCCGGTCCAGGCCGATGCCGTTGGTGGTGAGGGAGATCCGGGGGCGGGGGGTCAGCGCGGCCACCTCGGTGACGATGCCGGCCAGCCCCGGCCGGATCAGCGGCTCGCCGCCGGTGAAGCGGACCTCGGTCACCCCGAGCCGTTCCACGGCGACCCGGACCAACCGGACGATCTCGTCGTCGCCGAGCAGCTGCGGCCCGGCCAGCCAGGGCAGACCCTCCGCCGGCATGCAGTACGTGCAGCGCAGGTTGCACTTGTCGGTCAGCGAGACCCGCAGGTCCCGGGCGACGCGGCCGTACCGGTCGACGAGGACGCCCTTGGCGGGCGGGGCGGCGGTCACCCGTCGACCGTAGCGCGGCCGGTCCCGCCCAGCGCTGCTCGGGCGGCCCGGGTGACCGCATCCCGGTACGTCGCGCCGAAGGCGGCGGTGTGCACCAGCAGCAGGTGGAGCTGGTGCAGCGGCAGTCGTTCCCGCCAGCCGTCGGCCAGCGGCCACTCCTCCCGGTAGGCGCCGACGATCCGGTCGAGGTGCGGCGCGCCGCCGAAGAGGGCCAGTTGGGCCAGGTCGGTCTCCCGGTGCCCGCCGTGCGCGGCCGGGTCGACCAGCCAGGCCCGGTCGTCCGCGCCCCAGAGCAGGTTCCCCGGCCACAGGTCGCCGTGCACCCGGGCCGGCGGCTCGTCGCCGCCGAACTCGCCGATCCGGGCGACGACCTGCTCCACCAGCGCGGCGTCCGCGCCGCCGAGCGCGCCGCCAGCCACCGACAGCGCCAGGTACGGCAGCAGCCGACGCCGGGCGAACCAGTCCGGCCAGGGCCCCTCGTCGGGGGTGTTGTCCTGTGGCAACGGGCCGATGAAGCCGGGCCAGTCGGCGCCGAAGGCGGACGCCGCGGCCCGATGCATCCCGGCCAGCTCCCGGCCGAACCGTTCGGCCGCCTCCGGGGACGGCTCGCCCGACTCCACCCAGTTCAGCGCCAGCAGCTCCGGCAGGACCACCACCACCTCCGGTACGGCCACCGTGCCCGCCGCGCGCAGCCAACGCAGCCCGGCCGCCTCGCTGGCGAAGAAGCCCTCCGGCACCGGTCGGTCGGCCCGCTCCGGCCAGCTCTTGGCGAAGACGGAGTGACCGTCGTCCAGGGTGAGCCGGGAGGCGGCGCAGACGTCCCCGCCGGAGACCGGCGTCTCCCGGATCCGCTGGTGGGTCAGGAACGTCGGCAGGTGCTCCGGATGTGTCCGCAGGTACGCCAGGTCCATCAGCGCAAGGTAGCCGCTCCCTGCCGCAACCGGGGGATTCCGAAGCCTGGCAAATCAATGACCTGCGGAAACACTCTCCGTGTCTGTGGACAACCCGCGTGTCGTCCACAGGGCCTGTCGGCCGCGCTCCCCGGGTCGCAGGCTGCCGGCATGACCGCGACCGACCGCCCCCGGCTCACCGTCCGCTCGCCCGCCGACCTGCTCGCCGCCGTGCCGTACCTGCTCGGCTTCCACCCCGCCGACAGCGTCGTCGTGGTGGCGATGCGCGCCCAGCGGGTCGTCTTCGCCGCCCGTGCCGACCTGCCCGACCGTGGCGCCGACCCCCGGCTGCCCGCCGACCACCTCGGCGGCGTCCTCGCCCGGCAGGACGCCGACGCCGCCACCGTCATCGGGTACGGCCCGGCCGACCGGGTCACCCCGACCGTCGACGCGGTCCGCGCCGCACTGACCACGGCCGGCCTGACCGTGCTCGACGCGATGCGGGTGACCGACGGCCGGTACTGGTCGTACCTGTGCGCGGAGGCGGCCTGCTGCCCGCCCGACGGCACCCCGTACGACCCGGGCAGCAGCGAGG
Organism: Micromonospora sp. U56; assembly: GCF_018070095.1. Classification (NCBI taxonomy): domain Bacteria; kingdom Bacillati; phylum Actinomycetota; class Actinomycetes; order Micromonosporales; family Micromonosporaceae; genus Micromonospora; species Micromonospora sp. U56. Next base: position 124,231 of record NZ_JAGPYL010000002.1, on the reverse strand, counting down.
TCAGCGCCGCCGCGGTCTACGCCGGTCAGGTGGCGCTGCCCGACCGGGCCGCCCTCACCGCCCAGGTGGCCGCCGCCGACGGGCCGGACCGGGCGGCGATGCGGCAGGCCGGCGTCCGGGCCGAGCGGCGGCTGCTCACCCTGCTGACCGAGGCGCCCGCCGCCGACCTGCTCGGCGGTCGCTCGATCCGGGCGGCCGGCGTCGCCGCCGTCCGGGACGCCCGGCGGGCGCACCGCCGGGGCGAGCGGCTCACCGACGACGAGGTGGCCTGGCTCAGCCTGCTTCTGACCCACCTCCCGGTGCGCGACCACGCCTGGGAACGCACCGACGGGCGGGAGGAGGACATCGACCTCTGGGGCGACGTGCTGCGCCGTGCCGAGGAGGAGCTGATCGCCGCGCCGGCGAGCCTGCTGGCCTTCGCCGCCTGGCGAGCCGGCCAGGGCGCGCTGGCCGCGGTCGCGCTGGAGCGGGCGCTGGCGGTCCACCCCGACTACTCCCTGGCCCAGCTCCTCGACGACCTGCTCCGCCGCGGCGTACCCCCGGCCGAGCTGGACGGCTGGCCGGCCGTCGGAGAGCCGGGCGTGGTCCGGCGGCGTCCCCGCCGGCGACGACACGTGCGGCGGGGCCTCGGATGAGGGTCGTGCGGGAACTTCTTCCGGCGGGCGGCTCAGTCGACCAGCATCCGGTGCCCGCCGGCGTAGACGTTCATCGTCCGGCCGCGCAGGAAGCCGACCAGCGTCATCCCGGCCTCCGCCGCCAGGTCGACGGCGAGCGAGCTGGGCGCGGAGACCGCCGCGAGCAGCGGTACGCCGGCCATCCACGCCTTCTGGGTCAGCTCGAAGCTGGCCCGACCGGAGACCAGCAGCAGGTGCCCGGCCAGCGGGAGGCGACGTTCCCGCACCGCCCAGCCGACCACCTTGTCCACCGCGTTGTGCCGGCCGACGTCCTCCCGCAGCACCACCGGCTCGCCCTCGGCGGTGAACAGCCCCGCCGCGTGCAGGCCCCCGGTGCTGTCGAAGGCCCGCTGGGCCGCCCGCAACCGGTCGGGCAGCGCGGCGAGCACCTCGGCCCGGACGGTGAGCGGATCGTCCACCACCGGGTACGGCGACCGGGTCCGCACCGCCTCGATGCTGGCCTTGCCGCAGACGCCGCACGAGCTGGTGGTGTAGAAGTTCCGCGACGGGTCGGTGGTGGGCTCCGGCACGCCCGGGGCGAGCACCACGTCCACCACGTTGTAGGTGTTCGGGGTCTCCGCCCCGGCGCAGAGCTGGGCGGTGAGCACGTCCTCGGTCGACCGGATCAGCCCCTCGGTGAGCAGGAAGCCGATCGCCAGATCGATGTCGTCGCCGGGGGTACGCATGGTGACCGCGAGCGGCCGGCGTCGACCGGGACCGGCCGGCCCGACCCGGATCTCCAGCGGCTCCTCCACCGAGAGGGTGTCCGGCCGGCGTACCGGGGCGCGTCCGCCGGCCACCGCGTCGAGGTCGATGCGGAGCACGCTCCGCCGGTCAGTGGCCCGTCCCATCCCGCCATCCTCCCCCGCCCGCCGGACGACCCGCACCACGACGCCAGCCGGCGTGCAAGCCCGCCGATCCCTTTCGCTGGTGGGGAAGTGCGCGCAACGGGCGCTGACGACCTGCCCGATGACGACGCCCTCACCGGGATGGACCCGGCGGTGGCCGGCGGCGCCGTCCGGGCAGACGGGCCCGCCGATCCCGCGCGGGCGGTGGGCGGCCGCCAACCGCTCGGCGACCCGGACGACGACGCCGGCCGGCCGGGCGGGTCGGCGCGAGGCTACGGTGGCCGGGTGACGGCGTATGCGGCGGTGGTGCTCGCGGGCGGTGCGGCGCGCCGGATGGGCGGGCGGGACAAGCCGGCGCTGCCGGTCGGTGGAATGCCGATGCGGGAGCGGGTGCTGGCGGCCGTCGCCGACGCGGCCCCGCGGATCCTGGTCGGGCCGGCCGGCGCGGTCCCCGGCGACGTGCTGGTGACCCGCGAGCGACCGCCGGGCGGTGGCCCGGTGGCGGCGACCGCGGCCGGGCTCGCCCTGCTGCCCCCCGACCCGACCACCGTCGCCCTGCTCGCCGCCGACCTGCCGCTGCGCACCCCGGAGGCGGTCGGCGTGCTGCTGCGCGCGCTGCACCCGGAGCCCGACGGGGCGCCGCCGCGCGGTCACGTGGACGACGGGCTGGACGGGGTCTGCTTCCTCGACGACCGGGGCCGGCGGCAGCCGCTGTGCGGTGTGTGGCGGACGGCGGCGTTGCGGGACGCGCTGGCCCGCCTCGTCGGGCGTCGGGGCGGTACGCCCGACGGCGCCTCGATGCGGGAGTTGCTCGCCGAGCTGAGGGTGCGTGACCTGCCGTGGTCCGGCAGCGGCCCGCCGCCGTGGTTCGACTGCGACACTGACTCCGACGTACGCCGGGCGGAGGAGTGGACGCGATGACGATGATGGACGACTGGCTGACGGCGGCCTGCGCCGAGCTGGGGCTCGACCCGGCCGAGGTCCCGGTGCCGGCGGTGCTCGACCTGGCCAGGGACGTCGCCCACCAGGTGCTGCGGCCGGGCGCTCCGGTGAGCGCGTACCTGCTCGGGGTGGCGGTCGGGCGCGGCGCCGACCCGGCGGGCGCCGCCGCGCGGCTGAGCGCCCTGGCCGCGACCTGGCCGGTGGAGCTGGGCGGCGACCGTCCCGACTGAGTCGCACCCGCCGCGTTGTCCGATCCCGGTCGCGGTGGATTCGACACCGGGTGGGCCTGGGTAGGGTGACCTTGACGGACGGAGGCGATCATGACGGCAGACCACCCCTCGAAGCCGGCCGGTGATCAGCCCGGCAGCTCGCCGGAGCACCACGATTCGGTCCTGCTGGACGAGCCGAGCACGGCCGACCTGCGGGCCAAGGTGACCGAGGCGTGGCGGGAGTTCGCCCGCGCGCTGGCCGAGCGGCTGCGCGCGCTGCCCACCGGGGCGCACGTCGAGCTGACCCTCGACCCGACGGCCTCCGGCACCGGCAACGCCGTCTACTCGATCAGCGTGGACGTGGGCGACGGGGAGCGGGTCTCCGCACGGGCGGTCGGCAACGCCACCCTGCCGCAGGGCTACCGGCTGGACCGGGCCGCCGTCGCGGACATGATCGCGCTGGGCTGGTCGCCGCCGGGCGTGCTCGAGGGCTCCCGGGACCAGTTCGGCCTGGAGGGCTCGACCGCCGACGCCAGCAAGGTGGCCGCGCTGCTTTCCCGCACCCTGCGCGACGTCTACGGCGCCCCGCACCCGGCCTTCCTCGTCTACCTCGTGCACGACGCCGAGGGGGAGCCGCTGCCGGCCGAACCGCTCGGCACCGCGCGCAGCGAGTTCGGCCCGGACCGCGACGTCGAGGCGGACCTCGACGAGGCGCTGGCCGCCGCCGCGAGCGCGCAGAAGAGCGAAGAGGGCGAGGACGTGCTCGCGCTGGAGGAGCGGGTCCGCACCGTCGTGTCGACCATGCTCAAGTCGAAGTCCGACCAGCTCCAGGTGGACTCGGACGGCGACATCAACATCCGGGCCGGCTCGGCGATGGTGTTCGTCCGGGTACGCGACAACCCGCCGCTGGTCGATGTCTTCTCGCCGGTGCTCACCGAGGTCGAGCCGACCGAGCGCCTCTACGTGAAGCTCTCCGAGCTGACCAACCGGATGCCGATCGGCCGGCTCTACTGCGCCGACGACACCGTCTGGGCCTCCATCCCGGTCTTCGGCCGCAACTTCCAGGCCACCCATCTGATGCTCGCGGTGCAGGTGATGACCGGGCTGGCCGACGAGCTGGACGACCGGCTGCACGGCGAGTTCGGCGGCAAGCGGTTCTTCGGCGAGGGCGACAAGCCGAGCCGGCCGGCGGACTCCGAGCACCGGACGGGCATGTACCTCTGACAGTGGTGATGTGGGAGCGGGTCACCCGGCGTCGAGCAGGGTCTTGCCGACGGTGGCCCGGGACTGCATCGCGGCGTGCGCCTCGGCGGCCCGCTCCAACGGAAACCGCTGCCCGATCAGCGGGCGCAGCCGCCCGGCCGCGCCCTCGGCCAACGCCCGCACGGTGAGCGCGCGCAGCTCGTCCGGGCCGGCGGTCGGTCGCAGCAGGGTCACCCCGCGCGCCGTGGCGGTCTCCGTCGGCACGTCGGTCCAGCTACCGGAGGCGAGCCCGAAGCTGAGCATCCGGCCGCCGGGGTCGAGCAGGTCGAACGCCGCGCGGCCCACGTCGCCGCCGACGCCGTCGAAGACGACGTCCACCCCGCCGGTCGCGGCGCGCACCCGGTCGGCCCAGTCGGGCTCCCGGTAGTCGATCACGACGTCGGCGCCCGCTGCCCGGACCAGTTCCGTCTTGCGGGGGCCGCCGGCCAGGCCCACCACCCGTGCTCCCGCGCGCGTGGCGAGCTGGACCAGCAGGCCGCCCACCCCACCGGCGGCAGCCTCGACCAGTACCCGGTCGCCCGGCTTGAGCGAGGCGGCGTCGGTCAGCAGCAGCGCGGTACGGCCGTCGGCGAGCAGCGCCACCGCGTCGTCCAGCGCCAACGCGTCGGGTACCTCGACCGGCGCGGCCCGGTCCACCACGACCCGTTCGGCGTACCCGCCGGAACCGCCGGTGCCGCTGACCACCCGCCGGCCGATGAGCCCGGGGTCCACGTCCGGGCCCACCGCGCCGATCACGCCGCCGACCCCGTTGCCGGGGATCACCGGCAACGGGCCGCGGAACGGCCCGAACCCGGTGGCCCGGAACATCGTCTCGACGAAGGTGAGGTTGACGTGGGCCACCTCGATCAGCACCTGCCCCGGCCCGGGCGTCGGATCGGGCGCCGTTCCCGGCACCAGCACCTCCGGCCCGCCGAACTCCCGCAGCCACACCGCCCGCACGATCCCCCCTCACGCCGCCGTCCGGCCCAGTCGACGACATGAAGTGGGGTTGAGGTCAAGCGCGGGTCAGCCGGCGGACGGCCCGACGCCGGGGGATTCGACCAGGCGGGAGAGCACGATGGTGCTGCGGGTGGAGGTCACGAACGACTCCGCCCGCAGCCGCTCCAGCGCCTCCTCCAGGTGGGCGATGTCGGCGGCCCGCAGGTGCACCAGGGCGTCCGCCTCGCCCGAGACGGTGTACGCCCCGACCACCTCCGGGTGCCGCCGGGCGGCCACCCCGATCTGCGCGGGGGTGGTCCGGCCGGCGCAGAAGAGCTCGACGAAGGCCTCCGTGGTCCAGCCGACGGCGGCCGGGTCGACCACCGCGGTGAAGCCCCGGATCACCCCGGCGGAGCGGAGCCGGTCGACGCGTCTCTTCACCGCCGGAGCGGAGAGTGACACCCGGCTGCCGATGTCGGCGTACGACGCGCGAGCGTCCGCCACGAGCAACGCAATGATTCGCTGGTCAACCGCGTCTATCTGCAACGTTCCGCCCTCAGAAAGCAAGAGTTCTGGCTGTTACCAAAGTTCTACGCTACCTACTCTTGGTCACCGTGAACCAGCAGCGAGTGCCGCGAAAGCGGACATATCTCATGTGCTCGCCCGAGCATTTCGCCGTCGAGTACGCCATCAACCCGTGGATGGACGTCACCACCGCGGTCGACGCGGAGCTGGCGGTCAAGCAGTGGGACCGCCTGCGGGAGACGCTGGTCGGCCTCGGCCACGACGTGCACCTGCTCACCCCCGAGGCCGGGCTGCCGGACATGGTCTATGCCGCCAACGGTGCCTTCGTGGTGGACGGGACGGTCTACGGCGCCCAGTTCAAGCACGAGCAGCGCACCGCCGAGGCCGCCGCGCACCGGGCGTTCTACGAGTCGCAGGGCTGGCGGTTCATCGCGCCGAGCGAGACCAACGAGGGCGAGGGCGACTTCGCGTACCTGCCGGAGGCGCACGGCGGGCTGGTCCTCGCCGGCCACGGCTTCCGCACCGAGCTGCCGGCGCACGCCGAGGCGCAGGAGGCGCTCGGCCGGCCGGTGGTGTCGCTGCGCCTGATCGACCCGCGCTTCTACCACCTCGACGTGGCGCTCGCCTCGATCGACGACGAGAACATCGTCTACTTCCCGGGCGCCTTCTCGGCGGCCAGCCAGAAGGTGCTCACCCAGCTCTTCCCCGACGCGGTGATCGCGGACGACGAGGACGCGATGACCTTCGGCCTGAACCTGGTCAGCGACGGGCTCAACGTCGTGCTCAACAGCGAGGCGACCCGGCTGGCCGGCAAGCTCAAGGCGGCCGGCTACCACCCGGTGCCGGTCGAGCTGGCCGAGCTGAAGAAGGGCGGCGGCAGCGTGAAGTGCTGCATCGCCGAGCTGCGTCACTGACGCCAGCACGGCGTACGCCGAGGGCCGGCCTCCCCGCGGGGAGACCGGCCCTCGGCGCGTACGGGGCCCGGCGCTCAGCCGAGCGTGGCGATCTCGTTGAGCATGACGTTGGACAGCAGCCGGCCGTCGAACTGCACGGTGCGCAGGTACCACCGCTGCTGCGGCGTGCGGGGCTGGTTGAACTGCCACACCCCGCGCGGGCTGTCGATCTGGCCCACCCTGCCGAGGGCCAGGTTGACCTGCTGCGGGGTCGGGTTCGCCCCGGCGATCCGAATCGCCCCGTCGAGCACCTGGGCGGCGTCGTACGAGGCCATCGCGTAGGTGCTGGGCGAGACGTTGAACGTCTTGCGGTACGCGGAGGCGAAGATCCGGTTGGCGTTGTTGTTCAGGTCGGCCGAGTAGTTCGACACGGTCTGGATCGGGCCGGGCAGCAGCCGTTCGGTCTTGTCGTCCACCAGCACCCCGCGTGCCTCGTTGAGCACGCTGCCCTCGGTGAGGAACCCGGGCGCGTAGATCGGCCCGGTGTAGGCCGGGCGGTGCCGGCGCAGCTGCTTGATGAACTGGATGGCCGCGGTGCCGGAGAAGTGGCAGAAGATCGCGGTGGGCCTGCGGTTGAGCGCCTGCCGGATGTCGGAGACGTACTCGCTCTCGTCCGGGTCGGCGGTGGGGTTCGTCCAGACCGGGTCGCCGGCGATCCGCGGGTCGTCGACGCCGAAGCCCTGGCGGAAGCCGTGCACGACGTCGAGGCTGGCGCCGCCCTCCGGGGCGATGATCACCACCCGGCTGCCGGCCGGCAGCCGCTGCTTCAGGTACGCCCCGAGCGCCCGGCCCGGCTCGTCCAGCACGTACGAGGTGCGCCAGATGTAGACCACGCTCTGCAGGCTGACCGGCGAGGCGTTCGACCCGATCAGCGGCACCCGGGCCTTCTCCACGATGTCCCGGATGCCGGACATCACCGTCGGGTTGACCACCCCGGTGAGGGCGAGCACGCCCTGCTTGAGCAGGCCGTTCACGGCCTCCTGACCGGTCTTGGCGTTGTCGCCCTCGTCGGCCTTCAGCAGGGTCACCGGGTGCCCGCCGAGGCGCTGGCCGTGGGTGGCCAGGTAGAGCTCGAAGCCGTTGACGACGTCCTCGCCGATGGTCCTGCCCGAGCCACTCTCAGGGGCGACGAGACCAATTTTGATCGGCGAGCCGGTCGCGGTGGGTTCACCCTCGTCGTCCGTGCCGCAGCCGGCGACCAGCCCGGTGGTACCGAGCGCGGCCAGCAGCTGCAGGGCGCGCCTGCGGTTCATCTGCGACACCAAAATCCTTCCGGAGCGTTGCGGGGCGTCACCGCCCCCTCGGCGTTCTACCTGGTTGGCGACGCTGCGTCAATGGCTATTGATCTTTGTGCAGCGACTGCAACGCAGCTCTGACGCGCGGCCAGGCGGCCGACTCCGGGTCGATGAGCCCGAAGTGCTCGCATTCTGGCACTTCAACGAGGCTCACATCGCCCCCGGCCGCCTTGGCCGTAGCCGCGTAACCCCGGCTGATCGTGACCGGCACCTGCAGGTCCTGGACCCCGTGCACGATCACGATGCGTGTCCGAAGCGGCACCAACTCCCGCGGATCGGCCGCCGCGTACCGGTCCGGGCGTTCCGCCGGGCCGCCGCCGAGCAGCGCGGCCACCGCCCCGCCGTCCAGGTCCAGCCGGTACGCCTCGGCGAGGTCGGCGACCGGGGCCAGCGCCAGCACCCCCCGTACGGTGGCCGGGGCGTGCGCCGCCACGTAGAGCGCGAGGTGCCCGCCGGCCGAGTGCCCGAGCAGCAGCGGTGGCCCGGCGGCCACCCGGCCGGGCAGGGCGCGGGCGGCCAGCGCGGGCAGCGCCGCCACCCCGGCCAGCACGTCGGTGAGGGTGCCCGGCCAGCCGCCGCCCGGCTGCCCGGTCCGCCGGTACTCGAGCTGCGCCACCGGCCAGCCCAGTGCCGCCAGCGCGGTGGCCAGCGGGCCGGTGTGGGTCCGGTCGTACTCGGCGCGCCAGAAGCCACCGTGCAGCACCGCGACCAGCGGTCGGGCCGGGCCGTCCCCGGCGGGACGGCGCAGGTCGACGATCTGATCGGGGTGGTCGCCGTAGGCGAGGGTGAGGTCGGGGGGCGGAGCGGGCCGGGTGAGCACGGCGCGCGGGTCGGCGGGCATGTCGGCGACGGTAGCGCGACCGCCACCGGCCGGGGGGCGTGACCGGTCCCACCGCGTGCGGCTCGCGGGCGTGGGTAAAGATGGGTGCCATGACCGACGCGCACTCCGCTGGACAGAACGACGAGCCGGGCACCGAGGACACCGGGCACGCGGGCACCGTGGTGGTGATCGGGCCCGACGGGCGCCCGGTCGGCACTGTGCAGACCGACGAGCAGGCGGGCGAGGACCCGACCCGCCTGGTCGAGCAGCCGGCCAAGGTGATGCGGATCGGCAGCATGATCAAGCAGCTGCTGGAGGAGGTCAAGTCGGCCCCGCTGGACGACGCCAGCCGGCACCGGATGCGGGAGATCCACGAGCGGTCGATCGTCGAGCTCAAGGAGGGTCTCGCCCCCGAGCTGCGCGAGGAGCTGGAGCGGATCTCGCTGCCCTTCACCGAGGACAAGGCACCCAGCGAGGGCGAGCTGCGCATCGCCCACGCCCAGCTCGTCGGCTGGCTGGAGGGGTTGTTCCACGGCATCCAGGCCGCGCTGGTCGCCCAGCAGATGGCCGCCCGGGTGCAGCTGGAGCAGATGCGTTCCGGCCGGCAGGCGCTGCCGAGCGGTCCCGGCGGGATGGTGCCGGGCATGCCGGGCATCGGCCAGCCGCAGGGTGGCGAGGGGCACCCCACCGGCCAGTACCTCTGACCGGAAGGTCCGCTCAGCCGACCCCGAAGACCTTCTCCAGGTACGCCGCCACGCCGTCGGCGGAGTTCGCTCCGGTCACCTCGTCGGCGATCTCCAGGACGGCGGGGTGTGCGTTGGCCACCGCCACCGCCCGACCGGCCCAGGTCAGCATCGGCAGGTCGTTGGGCATGTCGCCGAACGCGAGCACGTCGCGTTCGTGGATGCCGAGGCGGGCGGCGTACCAGGCCAGCCCGGCCGCCTTGGTCACCCCGGCGGCGGAGATCTCCACCAGCCCGCTGTACGACGAGTGCGTCGCCTCGGCCAGCCCCTGCAGCGCTCCCGCCACCACCCGGACGAAGACGTCCGGGTCCTGCTCCCCGGCCCGGGCCAGCAGCTTCACCGCCGGTAGGGAGTGCAGCTCCTCGGGCGACTCGACGGCCCGGATGGCGTCGTGGTCGGCGTCCCAGCGCAGCGGGTAGTGCGCCTCGTGCCGCATCTGCCGGCTGTCGACGATCTCCACCGCGAAGCTCACCTCGGGGACCGCGGCGCGCAGCCGGCGGGCCACCTCGGCGAGGAGTTCCGGGGCGAGCGGGTCGGCCCGCAGCACCTCGTCGGCGACCGGGTCGTACACCACCGCGCCGTTGGCGCAGATCGCCGGCAGCGGGGCGGCGAGCTGGTCGTACACGAGCTGGAGCCAGCGGATCGGGCGGCCGGTGACCAGCACGACCGGCGTGCCCTGCGCACAGATCCGCTCCAGCACCGTCGCGGTACGCGCGCTGAGCGTCCGGTCGTCGCCGAGCAGCGTGCCGTCGATGTCGGTCGCGACCAGTCGGGGTGTCTCTCCCATCACCGGGAGAGTAGCCGGTCCAGGTAGATCGCGACCCCGTCGTCGTCGTTGCGCAGGGTGATCTCGTCCGCGGCGGCGCGAACCGCGGGGTGCGCGTTGGAGACGGCCACCCGGCCCCAGCCGGCCCAGGCGAACATCGGCAGGTCGTTGGGCATGTCCCCGAAGACCAGCACCTCCGCCGGGTCGACGCCGAGCCGTTCGGCCACCACGCTCAGCCCGGTGGCCTTGTCCACCCCGGGCGGGCAGATCTCGACGAAGCCCAGCCCGGCCTGGGTGAGCGTGGCCACCTGCGGCGGGACGATCCGGCGGGCGGTGGCCAGCAGCTCGTCCACGTGGTGGTCGGCGGTCCGGACGAACGCCTTGATCACGTCGCAGGAGAGGCACTCGGCGCGGCTGCGCGCCTCGAACCGGTCCTGGTACGGCCAGCTCGGGTGGTAGTCGCCCCAGAGCGGCGCGTCCTGCTCGGCGGACGCCTCGACCATCACGGTCAGCGGCCCGACCTCGGCCTCCAGGTCGGCCAGCAGTCCGGCCAGCACCGCACCGGGCAGCCGCTCGTCGCGCAGCACCACCGGGCCGGCCGGGTCGCTCTGGTCCACCACGCAGCCGCCGCCGGCCATCACCAGGAAGTCGGCGGCGCGGATGTCGTTTTGGGTGAGTTCCTTGAGCCGGGGGCCGCGACCGGTCGCGCCGACCACCGGGATGCCGGCGGCCCGCACCCGGTCGAGCACCTGGTGGGTGTACGCGGAGACGGTCTCGTCGCTACGGACGAGCGTCCCGTCCAGATCGGTGGCGATCAGCTTGGGCAGGCCCGGGCGGATCATGGTTCCTCCTTCGCCCGCCGCCGTCGCAGCCAGCCGTTTCGGTCATCGGTGCCTCGACCCGGAGTGACGGCGGGCAGCAACCGTACCTCGCGGTACCGGTCCCGACCACGGCGTTCCGGCGAATCCGGCGCCAACGCCCGGTGACGTCCGGGCCCCGTCCCGGCGGGCGCCCCGGCACCGGCGCGGCCCGGTCGGGACGGCCGGTCAGCCGGCCGACTCCCGACGGGCGAAGGGCACGGTCGGCGTGACGGTGAGGTCGGCCGGACCGTCGTCCTCCGCGCGGCCGGGCCGGCGGTAGTCGACCGGCTCCGCCGCCGGGTCGGTGTCCCCCTCCGACCGCTCGGCCGGCTGCCGGCCGGCGAGCTGGAGCGCGGCCCCGGCCAGCGCGGTCGCCACGAAGGCCATCACCAGGCCCCGCCCGTAATCCACCCGGAAGCCGTCCTCGGACGAGTAGAACAGGGCCCGCTGTCCGGAGTTGTCCAGCGAGAAGGCGGTCGCCGTCAGCAGCGCCAGCAGCCCGCCGGCCACGGCCAGCCCGGCCAGCCGCGCCTCCCGCCGGACGGCCGGGCCGCCGCGCAGGGCCAGCGCCGTCACGGCGGCGAGCAGCAGCAGCCCCACCAGGTACGCGACCCCGAAGCCGTCGACCTCGGCCACCCCGCCGGGCACCCGGACGGTGACGTTGCCCTCCGGGCCCCCGTTGGGCAGCGTCATCACCAGCCACTCGCCGACCAGGGAGGCCATCGCGGCGACCGCGCCGAGGACGGCCAGCACCAAGGGCAGCCGGCGGTCCCGGCCGAGCCCGCCGAGGGCGCGTCCCCACCGTCCGGCCGGGGCGGGGGACGGCGAGCCCCACTCGACGACGGCCGTGCCGTCGGAGCGGTCCTCCTGTCGCGGGACGGGGAGATCCTCAGACATCGGCCACCTTCCGCCGTCGCGGGCCTGAACCGCATCATGACACGCCCGGCGGCGCCGGTCGGGGCACGACGTGGCGGCGGTGGGTACGCCGGGGCGGTCGCCCGACGGGGCGGTTTCGGTTAGCGTCGGGTGCATGCCTATCCGTACCGCATCCGCACATTGGCAGGGCAACCTCACCGAGGGTTCCGGGACCGTCCGCACCGGCAAGGGCGGACTCGAGGGGAACTACTCCTTCAAGTCGCGTTTCGAGGAGGGCGAGGGGACGAACCCCGAGGAGCTCATCGGCGCCGCGCACGCCGGCTGCTTCTCGATGGCGCTCGCCAAGCAGCTCGCCGACGCGGGCGCCACCGACCCGTCGGTGGACACCACTGCCAAGGTCCACTTCGACAAGACCGACGCGGGCATGTCCGTGACCCGGATCGACCTGGAGACCGTCGGCCGGGTGCCGGGCATGGACGAGGCGCAGTTCACCAAGCTGGCCGAGGCGGCCAAGGAGAACTGCCCGATCTCGCGGCTGCTCTCCCCGGGCGCGCAGATCAGCCTCTCCGCCCGCCTGGCCTCCTGACCCCGACCGGTCGTACGCGACGGAAAGGGTGCCGGACCGGCACCCTTTCCGTCGCTCTGCGCGGATCTTGACCGGGCGGTTCGCCCGGCGTCGGGGACAATGGACGGCGTGGCGGTCGAGATGAGCCGGGAACGCTTCGAGGAGCTGGTCGGGGAAGCCCTCGACGAGGTGCCCGAGGAACTGCTCGGGCTGATGAGCAACGTGGTGATCCTGGTCGAGGACGACCCGCCGCCCGGCGAGGACCTGCTCGGCCTCTACGAGGGGCACGCGCTCACCAGCCGGGGATGGGACTACTCCGGTGTGCTGCCGGACCGGATCCTCATCTACCGCCGCCCGATCCTGCGCATCTGCGACAGCGAGGACGACGTGGTCGACGAGGTGGCGGTGACCGTGGTCCACGAGATCGCCCACCACTTCGGCATCGACGACGACCGCTTGCACGCCCTGGGCTGGGGCTGACGGTCCTGCTCGGCGGCCCCGCCCGGCCGATGCGACCGGTTGCGCTGGTCACCTACCCTCCGGTGAGACACACCCCGAACCAGGAGGAAACCGATGCGCAGCGCGCTGTTCTCCGCGGAGAACCTCGAGAAGGAGTCCGCCCAGCCCGGCATGCGGCTGCAGAACTCCAAGATGCTGAAGATCGAGCTGAACGGCGAGGCCATGGCCCGGGTCGGCTCGATGGTCGCCTACCAGGGGCAGGTGCAGTTCCAGGCGCTCGGCTCCGGTGGCATCGGCAAGTTCATCAAGCAGCGGCTGACCGGTGAGGGTGTGCCGCTGATGAAGCTCAGCGGCCAGGGCGACGTCTTCCTCGCCGAGCTGGCCAAGGACGTGCACATCATCGACCTGGAGCCGGGCGACGCCCTCTCCATCAACGGCTCCAGCGTGCTGGCCTTCGACTCGACCCTGTCGTACGACATCAAGATGGTCGGCGGCGCGGGCATGGCCTCGTCGTCCGGCCTGTTCAACTGCGTCTTCAGCGGCCACGGCCGGATCGCTATCACCACCAAGGGCACCCCGGTGGTGCTCAACGTCGACGCTCCCACCTACGTCGACCCGCAGGCCGCCGTTTGCTGGTCGGCCAACCTCCAGACCGGCTACCACCGCGCCGAGCAGCTCGGCCTGGGCACGCTGCTCGGCCGCAGCACCGGCGAGGCGTTCACGATGAGCTTCGCCGGTCAGGGCTTCGTGGTGGTGCAGCCCTCCGAGGAGCCGCCGGTCATGGGCAGCGGCACCCAGCAGCAGCAGCAGGGTGGCCTGCTCGGCGGCCTGCTCAGCTGACCGGGCCGGCGGGGTGCCCGGTCGGGTGCCCCGCCGGGTCAGCTCAGCTCGCCGGCCCGCAGCCGGGCCAGCCAGGCCGCCGCGTCGGCGTAGTCGGCGTCGGAGAGCCCGGCGGGCGCCGGGACCGGCCGCTCGGCCGCCCCGTCGACCCAGCGGTGCCGGGGGTACGACCCGAGGAAGCGCACGTCGGCGCAGACTCGGCGCAGCCCCTGCAACGCCTCGCCCATCCGTACGTCGGCCACGTGCCCGGTGCAGTCGAGGAAGAAGACGTACCGGCCCAGCGCCTCACCCGTCGGGCGGGACTCGATCCGGGTCAGGTTGACCCCGCGTACGGCCAGCTCCATCAGCACCGACAGCAGGGCGCCCACCCGGTCGTGGGCGATGTACACGGCGAGCGAGGTGACGTCGTCCCCGGTGGGGGGCGGCGGCGGGCCGGGGCGGGACACCAGCGCGAACCGGGTCACCGCGTCGGGGTGATCGGCGATCTTGTCGGCGAGCACGGCCAGCCGGTGCCGGCTGGCCCCGATCGGGGCGCAGATCGCCGCGTCGTAGTCACCGGCGGCCGCGCCGGCCGCCGCCGCGCCGTTGGAGAGCACGTCGACCACCACAGCGTCGGGCAGGTGGTCCCGCAGCCAGTTCCGGCACTGGGTGGAGGCCTGCGGATGGGCGGCCACGCTGCGGATCGCGCCGAGCATGGTGCCGGGGCGGGCGCCGAGCACGAACTCGACCGGCAGGATCACCTCCCGGGTGATCACCACCGGGTCCCCCTCGGCCAGTTCGTCCAGGGTCACCCCGACCGCCCCGCCGATGGAGTTCTCCAGCGGCACCAGGGCCGCGTCGGCGTCCCCCGCCCGGACGCTCTCCAGCGCCTCGCCGACGCTGCGTGCCGGCGTACGGCTGCCGTGCTCGGCGGCGGGCACGGTGCGCAGCGCCTGCTCGGCGAAGGTGCCCTCGGGTCCGAGGTAGACGTAGCGGGTCGGTGGTGTACCGGGCATGTCGCCCAGCCTACGCACCGGGTACCGCCCCCGTGCCGGCGTCGCAGGCCAACGTCCGGATGCCGGGCGGCGCGACGGTCCGCACCTCGATCGAGCAGACGTCGGTCCCGGCGGTGACCAGGCGCAGCGCGGTGGACTCGGTACGGGTGACCACCTGGAGTTCCTCGTGCCCGGTCACGGCCAGTACGGTGTACTGCCAGTCGGCCGCGCAGAGCGGCCCCTGGCTGGCCCGCACCGACACGCCCCGGGGGAGCACCCGGCCGCGCAGCAGCCCCACCACCCGGTCGGCGGAGGGCCGGCCGGCGCAGGCGACGGCGACCAGGCCGGGCGTGGGGCTGGGCGTCGGCGGAAACGTCGGCGCGATGCCCAGCGGCGGGGTCACCGGCGGGGCGGCGGTCGGCGCCGCGGGGGTGACGAGCGCCGGCCGGGAGCTGGTGGCCGGCGCGGGGGCGGGTTCCGACGGGGCGCCGCAGGCGGCGAGCGGCACGACGGCGAGCAGTACACCGGCGACGACCAGCCGGCGGGGTGGGGTGCGGTGCGGTGCGTCAGGCGGCACGGACCGGTCCTCGGGGGGATCGAGCCTCGGGTGGCATCGGGTCGTGACGGCCGGGGGTGGCCGAGCCCATCGTAGGAGGATCCGGCGGCGCGGTGAAGGTCAGCGCAGCACCCGGTGCCCGGCCCGTTCCAACGCACCGGTCGCCTCGCCGAGGCGTACCGCCGGGACCAGCACGTGGTCGGTGTCGTAGGTGGAGAACGCGACCACGCTGACCCGGGCCTCGGCGAGCGGGTCGACCAGGGCGGCGAGGGTGCCGGTGAGCGCGAGGCCGACCGGCCCGACCACGCGCAGGCACCGCCAGTCGGTCTCCACGTCGGCCTGCGCGGGCGCCCGGCTGGCGGGGCAGATGACCGAGATCCCGTCGGCCGTCCAGCTCACCGTGACCACGTCCGCGACGCCCGGGTCGGCCCACAGGGCGGGGGGCAGGGAGGTGCCGGCGGCCAGCCGGCACACGGCGTACTCCCCCGGGAGCAGGGCGACATCGAGCATGAGGGCACCCTACGGCGTCGGTGCCGGCCCGCCCCAGCATCGCGGCGTGCGGCGCCCGCCACACCTCGGACGAAGGTCAGATCTCGGAGAAGAAGGTGAGTGAGCCGGCGACCGAGCCGTCGGTGAGCACCGGGGTGGAGATGGCGTCGACGGTGGCGTCGGGCACGTCCTCGCCGGCGGGCTGGACCCGGAGCAGGCCCCGGGCCAGCCGGCCGGAGTGCAGGGCGAGCAGCGGCGGGATCTTGTCGGTCTCCTGCTCGGTCAGCTCGCCCCGAGCGGCGGTGAAGTCGAGCAGCCGCAGGCCGCCCTCCAGCAGCGGCAGGCCCACCACGTCCTCCGGCGCGCCCAGGCACAGCAGGTCGCAGCCGGCGGACGAGATCGCCACCACCCGGGTGTCCGCGTCGATCAGCAGGCAGGGCTCCTCGGCGTGGGAGACCATGGCCGACCACTGCCCGACGTTGTCGGACCCCGGCTCTGTCGGTGTCCGCGACGCCGGCGCGAACACTTCGGAGAGCGAGAGTTCGACGTGGGCCACCGAGCCTCCTATGTACACCGACGGTCTGTCCACGCTAGCCGGTCGCCGCGGCGGTCGCTGTACCGCGCTGCTGTCACCGGCCGCCGGTGACGATCGGATGCCCGGAACGACCGGGCGGCCGGCGACGGCGCGGACCTTGGGTGACCTCGGTGAACACCGGGTCGCGTGGCGTCGTCGGTGACGTTACCGGCGGGCGGCCGGCTTGTCAGCGGCCGTTCGGCCCTCGTCGTACCACCGGTAGTCGGCGGCGGGACGGTACGTGCCGTTGAGCCACGTCTGCGGCTGCTGCGCGACCCGGGACAGCTTCTCGGCGGTGGCCGGGCTGATCCGGTTGCCCCCGGCGACGAGGAGCCGGTCCAGCTCCCGGTGGGTCGCCATGAGGCAGTCCTTGGGCAGGCCGTAGACGCTGATGACGCCGGAGCCGACGAAGGTCAGCACCGGCGTCACCGGGATCGGCAGCCCGACCGCGTCGGAGAGGGCCTTGCTCGCCCGCTTGGCGTCGCGCCGGGCCTCGGCCACGTACGGCGGCCGCTTGCCGTTGATCTGGACGACGTCCCCGGCGACCAGCACCCGGGCGCGCCCGTGGTCGGCGATGCTCACCGCGAAGAGCCCGCTCGGGCCGATGGCGAGGAAACCGGCCCGGTCGTCCTGGCCGCGGTCGAGCAGCACGTCGGCGACGTCCGTGCGCGGCCACTCGATGACGTGCCAGGCGGGGCCCAGGTGGTCGAGCTGACCGAGCGCGCGCGCCCCGGCGGCCTCCAGCCGGCGCGCGCCGCGCTCCGCCCGACGGCGGCGGGCCCACTCCAACGGGGTCGGGCGGGCCGGCTCCAGCGCCGACGGCGCCTCGGCCCGGGGGTGCGGCACCGCCACGGGCGGCAGTGCCCGGGTGGGTACGGCTCGACGAGCGGGAAAGACAGTCATCGCGACCTCCGGCAAAAGGTCCCTCGAAGTTATGTCCTCACTACCCTACGTTGCCATCCCCCGGGTACGGCAAGTTGGAGCGCCGGAATGAGTGCGGATGAATGCCATATTCATCCACACTTCTCTCCCGAACACCCTTCGCGCCTGCCCTACGCTGCGAGGGTGACCCACTACGTGGACAGCGAGGTCGGTCGGCTCGGCACGGTGCTGCTGCACCGCCCCGGGCCCGAGCTGGCCCGGCTCACTCCCCGCAACAACGACTCGTTGCTCTTCGACGCTATCCCATGGGTGGGACGGGCGCAGGAGGAGCACGACGCCTTCGCGGCGGCGTTGCGCGGGCGCGGCGTGGAGGTGCTCTACCTCGCCACCCTGCTCGCCGAGACCCTGGCCGTCCCCGACGCGCGGGCCGAGTTGACCGAGGTGGTGCTCCGCTCGCCCCGGCTCGGCGACACGCTGCGCCGCCGCGTCGCCGATTACCTCGCCTACCTCGATCCGGCGGCGCTGGCCGACGTGTTCATCGCCGGGCTCGCCCACGAGGAGGTGCGGATCAGCCCGGAACGCCCCGGCGGGCTGGTGTGGACGCTGATGGACCGGCACGACTTCGTCATCGATCCGCTGCCCAACCTGCTCTTCACCCGCGACTCGTCACTGTGGATCGGTGACCGGGTCGGGGTCACCAGCCTCGCCATGCCGGCCCGCCGGCGGGAGTCCACCCTGACCGACGCGATCTACCGCCACCACCCACGCTTCGTCGGCACCCAGGCCGTCTACCACCCGGAGCTGGAGCACCTGGAGGGTGGTGACGTGCTGCTGCTCGCCCCCGGCGTGCTCGCGGTCGGGGTGGGTGAGCGGACCACCCCGGCCGGCGCGGAGCGGCTGACCCGGCAGGTCTTCGCCGCCGGACTGGCGCACACCATCCTGGTGGTGCCGATCGCCCAGGAACGCGCCACCATGCACCTCGACACGGTCTGCACGATGGTCGACGCCGACGCGGTGCTGATGTACCCGAACATCGCCAGCAGCCTGTCGGCGTACACGGTGATCGCCGGGCCGGACGGCGAGCCGCGGGTGGACGGCCCCGCGCCGTTCCTGCGCGCCGCCGCCGACGCGATGGACCTCGACCAGCTCCGGGTGATCGACACCGGGCTGGACCCGGTCACCGCCGAACGCGAGCAGTGGGACGACGGCAACAACACCCTCGCCCTGGCACCCCGGCTCTGCGTCGGCTACGAGCGCAACACCGAGACCAACGCCCAGCTCGAACGGGCCGGCATCGAGGTCATCCCGATCGCCGGTTCCGAGCTGGGATCGGGTCGGGGCGGCCCGCGCTGCATGTCCTGCCCGCTGGTCCGCGAGCCACTACGGCGGCCCTGACCCGGCTTCCGGGCCGGTCACGCGGGCCCGGAAGCGGCCGGTCGAGCGTGGGTCAGCGCAGGGTGAGCTGGCGGCCGAGCAGCCCCTGGCGGGCCCGCCGCCCGGCGGCGTCCAGCGGCTCCTTCTCCTCCAGCATCTCGGCGTACCGCTCGGCGAAGGCGCTCGCCGGCGCCTCCCAGTCGGCGGCCGGGACGTCCTCGGGCAGGTCCCAGACCGGCACCAGCCGGCCCTGCGCGCGGAACATGCCGGCGAAGCGGGTGCCCTCGCCCAGGGTCAGGGTGCCGGCGGCGGAGAGCCGGGACAACGCGTCCAGCGCGGTGTCCTCGTCCTCCGGCAGCACCCAGCGCACGTGCGCCTTCTCCGGCACCTGGCACCAGTAGGCGGCCCGGGCGGCGGCGAGTCGTACGGTCGGGTAGATCGCGGCGTTCGCCCGCTCCAGCGACGCCTGCACCGACGGGTCGTCGGCCGCGCCCGGGTCCAGCCAGAAGTCGAAGCCGTCGTGCATGGTGATCTCCAGCGGGCCGTCCACCAGCACGTCCTGCAGGCGCGGCCCCGGACCCGGCAGCGGCGGCACGGTCACCTGGCCGCCCGGCTCGGTGCGCAGCGCGCAGAGCAGCGCCTCGGCCAGGTCGCGGGAGACGTCACCGGACTGCTGGTGGCGCTGCAACCCGATGAAGACCCGCCCGTCCGGCTTGGTCATCGCCGGGGCGGCCATCGGCAGCACGGTGGCAAGCGTGACCGGGCGGTCGCCGTACTCCTCGACCAGCTCCGGGGTGAGCCGCAGCGGCGCGGAGGCGGCCGGCACCAGCTCGCGCAGGGCGATCCACTCCGGCTCGTCCGCCAGTCCCTCGAAGGGACGGGGGACGAAGATGTCGCGGACCTTCTCCCGGCGGGGGGTCGCTTCGACGGCGCGCTGGTTCTTTCGACGCTTGCTCACGGCGAGACAGCCTAGAGGCCCGGCCGGGACGGTGTGGGGAGGACCCGCCCCCGGGGCCGGCTCAACCGGCGACGACCAGGTCCGGTCGGGCCGAGCCGGTTGGGTCGAACTCGGCCCAGACGCTCTGGCCCAGGCCGTCCCGGTCGACTCCCCAGCGGCTGGCCAGGCCGGCGACGATGTGCAGGCCACGGCCGTCGACGGCGTCCGGGCTGGCCGCCCGCATCCGCGGGCCGGCGGGCGCGCCACCGTCGGTCACCCGGATCGACACGGTCGGGCCGCCCGGCGTGGGCCGCAGCCGCCAGGCCACCCGGACCACCCCGCCGGGCAGCGGGTCGGCGTGCCGGACGGCGTTGCCCACCAGCTCGGCCAGGACCGCCACCAGGTCGGCCAGCAGGACCGGGGGCACGACCTCGGCGAGTTCGTCGGCGAGCCGGTGCCGGGCCAGCCGCGCTCCGGTGGCGTGGTGGGGAACCACCACGCACCACGAACGTTCGACCGCGTGCGTCGACACCCTCGCTCCTTCTCGCCCCGTCCCCCGGTGCCCCGCGCAGGTCATCCCCGGGGCAGCCGCACCTCTGCGACGGTACCGCCACCGTTCCTCGGCCGGAGGGATACCCATCCATTCTGCTGTTCAACGATCCGGCGGACGAGATAGAGGCCGAGCCCGGCGCCGGGATAGCCCCGCCGGTCCCCGGACTCGCCCTGCCAGAACCGGTCGAAGGCGCGTTCCACGTGCTCGGGCCGGATGCCGATGCCCCGGTCGCTGACCCGGAACAGCACGGTCTGCCCGTCGGTGCCGACGGTGACCTCGATCGGCGACTCCGGCGGCGAGTACTTGGCGGCGTTGGTGCCGAGCTCGGTCAGGACGGTGGCCATGCTGTGCCGGTCGCCGAGCGCCTTGGGCAGGTCGGCCGGCAGGTCGAGGACGAGCCGGTGGCGCAGGTCGGCGGGGAGGTCCGGCACGGTGGCGCGCAACGCCTCGCCGAGGTCGAACGGTACGGCCGGCTCACCGCCGGGCCGGCCGTCGATGGCCGAGGAGAGCAGGCGGTCGATCAGCCGGGCCAGTTCGTTGGCGCGCTGCCCGATGATGCGGGCCGCCTGCCGGCGGTCGGTGTCGGTCAGCGACTCCCAGTGGTCGGTGAGGGTGTCCGCGTACCCCTTGATCACGGTGACCGGGGTGCGCAGCTCGTGGCTGGTCACCGCGACGAAGAGGTCGCGCTCGGAGTCGCGGCGCTGCTGGTCGGTGATGTCGCGGAAGGTGACAACTCGCTGGGTGCCGGGCCCGGCCAGTTCCCCGGAGGTGATCCGCAGCCAGCGCCCGTCCGGCATCTGGTGGTCGAGCACCTGGCCGGACGGGGGGAGCGGGAAGGGCAGCGGCCGGTTCAGCGCCTCGGCGGAGGAGCGGCCGGTCACCTGGGCGGCGGCCGGGTTCCAGAGCCGCACGTGCCCCTCCCGGTCGACCACGGCCAGACCGTCGGCGAGCGCCGCGACCACCGGGCCGTCGCCGTGCACCGGCAGGCCGCTCTGGTCGCCGTACATGTGGGCGATGCAGGCGGCCACGTAGCCCAGCACGGCCTGCCCATCCGGGTCCGCGGCGTCCTCGCCGTCGGCGTAGAGGGCGTGCAGGCTGCCGACGGTCAGCCCGCCGATCTCGGCGCGGGCCCCGATCATCCGGCGCAGCCCGCGGGCGGCCAGCTCCCCGGCGAGCTGCCCGGGAAGGTGGTCCACCCGGACCTGCCGGACCCGGGGGCCGGCGAGCAGGCAGACGGTCACCGGGTCGGACGCCGGCAGCGGGCGGCCGATCATCCACTTGGCGTTGCCGCTGGCCGCGATGACCCGGCCGCCGGTCGGGGCGAACTCGACGAAGGCCACGCTGGCCGCGCCCACCGCCGAGCGGGCCACCCGGAGCAGCTGGGTGAGGACGGGCAGGCCCGCGTCTCCGGAATTGATCATCTCGATCACCGCGCTGTGGCCGGTGACCAGGGCGGCGAGATCAGTACGCTCCGGCATGTCCCGAGTGTGCCCCCTCGGGCGGAGTTCGGGCAGCCCCGTCCGGTGGGCCTCACCGGCCCAGCCGGGCCAGCGTCCGCGCCGGTCGGTCGGTGATCACCCCGTCCACCCCGGCGGCCAGCACCAGCTCCAGGTCGTCCGGCTCGTTGACGGTCCAGACGTACACCTGGTGGCCGGCGGCCCGCAGGGCGGGCACCAGCTGCGGGCGGGCCCGGACCAGGCCGATGCCGGGCCCGGCGATCCCGGCGCCGAACGGCAGCCGGCCGAGTCGCAGCCAGCGCGGCAGCACCTCCAGCAGCAGCACCGTGGGCAGCGTCGGGGCCAGCTCCCGGACCCGGCGTACGGCCAGCGGGGAGAAGGACATCACGGTGACCCGTACCGGGGCGTCCGGGCCGGGTTCGGCGAGCCCGTACCGGCGCAGCAGCGCGACCAGCCGGCGCTCGACGTCGCCGCCATAGCGGGACGGGTGCTTCGTCTCCACCAGCAGCCGGACCGGCCGGCCGGCGGCCAGTACGGCCTCCAGCAGGCGTTCCAGCGTGAGCAGCCGGGTGTGCGAATCGTCCAGCACCTCGTCACCGTCGGCCGGTACGCAGCCCGGATGCCAGGAGCCGAAGTCGAGCAGCTCCAGCTCGGCGAGGGTACGGGCGCTGACCAGCCCGCGTCCGTTGCTGGTCCGGTCCAGCCGGCGGTCGTGCACGCAGACCAGGTGCCCGTCGCGGGTGAGCCGGACGTCGCACTCCAGCCCGTCGGCGCCCTCGTCCAGGGCCCGCAGGTACGCCGCGAGGGTGTGCTCGGGCAGGTCGGCCGACGCGCCGCGGTGCGCGAAGACCAGCGGATCGCCCATGGTGCCGGCGCTCAGATGACCCGGCCGGGCTGCCCGTCCCCGCCGACCACCGGCCGGCCGACGGCCTCCCACTGGCGCATCCCGCCGTCGGCGTTGCGCACCTGCTCCCAGCCGTTGTTGAGCAGGTAGCCGACGACCTGGGCGGAGCGCCCGCCGGAACGGCAGATCACCGCGACGTCCCGGTCGGTGGGCACCTCGGCCAGCCGGGCCGGCAGTTCCATCATCGGCAGATGGTGGGCGCCGGGGGCGTGGCCCGCCACCCACTCGTCGTCCTCGCGGACGTCCAGCAGGTAGGTCTCGTCGTCGATCTCGGTCACGGGAACGCTGGGTACCTGGGATCCGAACACGGGTAGCAGCCTAGATCCTCGCCGGCGGCATCGGCACGGGCCGGGCCGGTACGCCGGCTCACAACCGGGTGACCCAGCGCGCGTTGGCCGCCGCCCAGCCCGGCACCCGCTCGCCGCGTACGGCGTCGAAGAGGCCGTTGCCGCCGTTGTCGAGCACCACGTAGGAGATCCCGTCGATGGTCTCCGGGTACGACGGCACCTGCACCCCGCTCAGCTGCTCCGCCGGCAGCGACCGGAGGGCCATCAGCAGGTCCTCGACGGGTACGCCGTTGGTGTCCAGGGTCAGCGTGCCGCCGACCGCGCGCAGCACCCGGTCCAGCTTGACCGGGTCGCCGCGCAGGTCCGTCTCGCCGGCCCGCTCCAGCACCGCGCGCAGCATCTGCTGCTGGTGCCGCTGCCGGTCGTAGTCGCCGCCGGGCAGGCCGTAGCGCTGGCGCACGTAGTCCAGCGCCCGGGCGCCGTCCATCTGCTGGCATCCGGCGGCGAACACGGTCCCGGTGTGGATTGACCGGACCTCGGTGTCCACGCACATCCGGATCCCGCCGAGCAGGTTGATGACCTGCTTGAAGCCGGCGAAGTCGACCAGCGCGGCCCCGTCGAAGCGGATCCCGGTGAGCCGGGCCAGGGTGGAGGAGAGCAGTTGGGCCCCGCCCCGGCCGGCCCCGCCGTGCTCGTACGCAGCGTTGATCTTGTCCTGGCCGCCGTGGTAGCCGTTGGTGCCGCCGGGGGGAATGGCCACCAGCAGGTCGCGCGGGACGGAGATCAGGTAGCCCTGCCGCATCCCGGGCGGTAGATGCACGATGAGGATGGTGTCCGAGCGCTGGTCGGGCCCGTCGGTGGCGCCCCGCCGGTCGCTGCCGACGAGCAGGTAGTTCAGCCCTTCGGAGAGGTCGGTGCGGGGCTGCCGGGCGTCCTGGGCGAGCAGTTGCTCCCGGGTGATGGTGCGCTCGTACCGCGCGGTGAGTGCCTTGATGCCGACCACGGCGACGACGGCGACCAGCACGAGGGCGAGTCCGACCCGGAGCAGGACCCTCGGCCAGCGGGTGGGCCGGCGGCCGGGTGGTGGTCCGTCCAGCCCTCGGTCGGACTTCGCTGACCTGGCCGTGACGCCCTCCCCGTGGCCTTTACGTGAGACATGCTCACTTCAGGCTACGGGTCGGTCACTGCGCCCGGGGTTGGTTTCGCCGTGGCTGCCGGCCGGTCATCGGGGCTAGCTGCGGGTGGAGAGGACCGCCGGGTTGGCGTACACGAATTCGCCCAGCTTGTCGTTCTTGACCGCCCGGAACATCTCCAGCGTCTGCGGGCTGAGCGCCTCACGGTTGTTGCCGTTGTCGTTGAACTTGCCGCCGTTGGTGCGCAGCATCGTCAACTCGTTGGCGCTGACCCCGCGCAGGGTGTAGATGAAGTTGGCGACCGTTGCGTCGCCGACGTCGAGGATGAAGGCCTTGCCCGCCGCCCGGATCAGCTGGTTGACCTTGATCGGGTTGGTCAGCATGCCCTTCTCGGTGGCCTTGCGGGCCATCGCCTTGATGAGCTGCTGCTGGTTCTGCTGCCGGTCGTAGTCGCCGCCGGGCAGGCCGTAGCGCTGCCGGGAGTAGTCCAGCGCCTCGAGGCCGGACATCTCGCGGCAGCCCTTCTTGTAGACCACCGGGGTCATCGGCCGGCCGGTCTTCTTGGCGTCCGCCTTCCACATGTGCTTGCCGTCGACCATCACCGTGTGGATCGACTGCACCTCGTGCTTGACGCAGATCCGGACGCTGCCCAGGGTTTCGATGACGCCCTTGAACCCGCCGAAGTTGATGATCGCGGCGCCGTCGAAGCTGATCCCGGTCATGTTCTTGATGGTCTGGGCCATCAGCTGGGCGCCGCCCTCCCAGCCGCCGCCGTTGCGGGCGCCGGCCTGGAACGCCGCGTTGATCTTGTCGGTGCCACCGGCGTAGCCGCTCTTCTTGAAGGCGGGGATCTGCGCCTCGGTGTCCCGGGGGATCGAGATCATGTACGCCTGGTCGTGGCTGGCCGGGATGTGCAGCACGATGATGCTGTCCGCCCGGACGTCGTCCGCGGCCCAGCGCTCGCGGGCGTCCACGCCCAGCAGCAGCATGTCGATCGGGCCGTCCAGGTCGGCGCCGCCCTCGGCGTCGGTCTTGCCCGCCCCGCCCAGCAGGTTCTTCTGGGCGATGTTGCCGGTCGCCTGGCTGATCAACGCCTTGCTGCCGACGATGGCGATGCCGCTGGTCATCATCAGCACGGCGCCGAAGATCACCGTCAGGCGGGCCCAGAGCGGGTCCTTGCGCTTGGTGCGCTTCCCGGCGCCGCCGGTGCGCCGCCCGCTCCGGCCGCCCTGGGACGGAATCGTTGTCGACGCCCGTGCGTAGGGGTCGGAATCCAGCGACGTCGGGCGGGGGCTGGTCTGAACCGGCATGCATGCTCCAGCTCGCGTGGTCGGGGGGCGGGACCACTCTACGTACCGCTTCCCGTCAAGGCGAGATCGTCAGACGCTCAATTCCTGGATATCCCGACACATGCGACGGCAATTCAACCGAACGGATGAGTCAATACGCCTGGTCGGTGGTTGGCGGCCGATGATGGAACCAGACGTGAGCGCACCTCTGATGACGTCCGTCGAAATGTGCCGGCAACACCGGCCGCCGCCACCGGCCCTCGTCGGTCCGCTCGCGACGGCCGGGAGGTCCGGCCGCCCGGGGGGAACCGGGTCACTTGCCCTTGGTGTCCGGGTCCTGGTTGGCCGCCACCCAGGCCGCCATCGTGTCCGCCGACATCGCCTTGTACATTGCCAGCGCCTTCGCCCGGTCGGAGACCACCACCGACTCGCCGTTGATCGTGTCGCTGCCCGTGTTCGGGCTGGTGATGAAGGTCAGGTTCTCGCCGCGCAGGCTGCGGAACTGCACACCCATGTCGACCAGCGAGAAGCCGTTGTCGACGGTCACCGCGTCGGTGACCGACTGGAGGAAGGCGTTCAGCTTCTTCGGATTGGCCAGCGTGCCCGTGCTCGCCGCCTTGTCCATCAGCGCGCGCAGGAACTCCTGCTGGTGGCGCATCCGGGCGAAGTCGCCATCCGGGAACTGCTTGCGCTGCCGGATCCAGTCCAGCGCCGTGGCGCCGTCCATGTGCATGGTGCCCTTGGTGAACTTCCGGTACGGCTTGTGGATCGAGGTGATGCTCCGCTCCACCTTGAGGTCCACCCCGCCGAGCGCGTCGGTGACCTCCTTGAAGCCGCCGAAGTCGATCGCCATCACGTGGTCGATCCGGACGTCGCTGAAGCACTCCACCGTGCGGACCGCCAGCGGGAGGCCGCCGAACGCGAACGCCGCGTTGATCTTCGCGCGCCGCCCGGAGTCGCACTCCGCGCCGGCGCTCTCGGGGATCGGCACGTACAGGTCACGGGGGATGGAGACCAGGTAGGCCGACTTGTGGTCGGCCGGGATGTGCATGACGATGATCGTGTCGGCCCGCCACTGGCTCTGCTTGTCCACCGGCGCGTCCGGGTCGCGCGAGTCCGAGCCCACCAGCAGGATGTTCAGCGCGCCGTTCACCGCCTTGGCCGGCCGCCCGCCGGTGATCTCCGAGAACGGGTCCGTGCGGGCCAGGTCCTTGTCGAGGTTGTCGGTGTAGACCCACGCCCCCAGGCCGCCGAGCAGCGCCAGCACCAGCACCGCCACGCCGGCCACCAGGCCGATCCGTCCCCAGCGCGGGCGGGGGCCACGCCGGCCGGGGCCACCGGGACCGCCCGGCCCCGGCGGCGTGCCGGGTCCGCCCGGGCCGCCGGGCCCGCCGGAGCGGGGGCGCTCCTCGTCGTACGACGGGTACCACTGCGTCTCGGACGGCCGGGCGCGCCCGGCGGCCCGGTCGGGACCGGGGACCGCGGCGCGTCCGGCGCTCCGGTGCAGGTACGGAAGCGGGACGCCGGCTGACGATGTGGCGGACATGCGATTCAGCGTACGTATGCCGGTCGAGCGTTGCCCGAAGGCGAACGCCGCGTCGCGCCCCGCGTGCCGGGCGGAGCGCTACCCTAGCCGCGCCCGGAAGTGGTCGATCGTGCGTCGCAGTCCGTCTTCGGGCGCCACGGTGGGTTCGTATCCCAGCAGCTCCCGGGCGAGGGTGAGATCAGGTCGCCGCATCTCCGGATCGTCCGCACTGCGCGTGATGTACGTCACCTCGGAACTGCTTCCGCAGAGTGACACGATCGTCTCGGCGAGTTGCCGCATGCTCATCTCGTGCTCGGTGCCGCAGTTGATCGGCCCGGTCTCGGTCGAGTCGAGCAGCAGCAGGATGCCGCGCACCAGATCGTCGACGTAGCAGATCGAGCGGGTCTGGTTGCCGGTGCCGTGCACGGTGATCGGCTCGCCGCGCAGCGCCTGGGAGATGAAGGTGGGGATGGCCCGGCCGTCGTCGGGGCGCATCCGCGGGCCGTACGTGTTGAAGATCCGGACGATCGCCGCGTCCAGCCCCTTGCTCCGGTGGTACG
This sequence comes from Micromonospora sp. U56, assembly GCF_018070095.1. NCBI lineage: Bacteria > Bacillati > Actinomycetota > Actinomycetes > Micromonosporales > Micromonosporaceae > Micromonospora > Micromonospora sp. U56. The sequence goes on along the minus strand of NZ_JAGPYL010000002.1, from coordinate 97,181 downwards.
CCATGGTGGCCGCCTCGGAGAAGCGCTTCGCCTCGTCGTAGACGGCGCGCACCCCGATCGGGTTGACGTTGCCCCAGTACGTCTCGCGCTGCGGGTGCTCCTTCGGATCCCCGTACGCCTCCGAGGTGGAGGCCATCAGGAACCGGGCGCCGTCGGCGAGCGCGCGCTCCAGCAGGTGCAGGGTGCCCGCCGAGCCGACCCGGAGGATCTCCACCGGCAGCTTCTCGAAGTCGGTCGGGCTGGCCGGGGAGGCCATGTGCAGGACGGCGTCGAACCGCTCGGCCAGCGCCGGGTGGGCCGGCAGCCCGTCGGAGATGTCCGCCTCGACCAGGGCGAAGGACGGGTTGTCCAGCAGGTGCGCGACGTTGTCCTTCGAACCGGTGACGAAGTTGTCCAGCGCGACGACCTGGCAGCCGCGCCCGACGAGGGCGTCGACCAGGTGGGACGGCACGAAACCGGCGCCGCCGGTGACCAGGACGCGATGACCGCTGCCGAAACGCGGGGCTACCTTCATGCCGGCCAGCCTACTAAGGGTGCGCCCCGGATACGGCGCGGCATGCGGGAAGGGGCCCCGGCGCGGCACGCGCTCCGGGGCCCCTTCCGGTGGTGTGGACGTCAGTGCGCTCCCGCCCCGGTGAGGGCGCGCACCTCCAGTTCCGCGTACTTCTCCTCGTCGTGCTCCTTGGAGATCACCGTGCCGATCCAGCCGCAGAGGAAACCGAAGGGAATGGAGATGATGCCCGGGTTGGACAGCGGGAACCACTGCCAGTTCTGTTCGGGGAACATCGAGGTCGGCGCTCCGGAGACCACCGGCGAGAAGAACACCAGGAACACGGCGGAGATCAGGCCACCGTAGATGGCCCAGACCGCGCCCGAGGTGTTGAACCGCTTCCAGAACAGGCTGTAGAGGATCGCCGGCAGGTTGCCGGAGGCCGCGACCGCGAAGGCGAGCGCCACCAGGAAGGCCACGTTGAGGCTCTGCGCGAAGATCGACAGGACGATCGAGATCGCGCCGATGACCAGCGCGGAGATCCGGGCGACGTTCACCTCCTGCCGTTCCGAGGCCTGCCCGTCCTTGACCACGTTGGCGTAGAAGTCGTGCGCCAGGCTCGACGACGACGCCAGGGTCAGTCCCGCGACCACTGCCAGGATGGTGGCGAAGGCGACCGCCGCGATGATCGCCAGCAGGGTCGCCCCGCCCAGGTCGCCGCCGAGGAACTTGATGCCCAGCGCCTCGGCCAGCTGCGGTGCCGCGGTGTTCCCCGCCTTGTCCTGCGCCGTGATGGCCGTGCCGCCCACCATCGCCGCGGCGCCGAAGCCGAGCGCCAGGGTGAGCAGGTAGAACGTACCGATGATGCCGATCGCCCAGAGCACGCTCTTGCGGGCCGTCTTCGCCGTCGGAACGGTGTAGAAGCGGATCAGGATGTGCGGCAGGCCGGCCGTGCCGAGCACCAGGGCGATGCCGAGCGAGAGCAGGTCCATCTTGTTGTAGAAGGTCTGGGTCGCATTGCCGGCCACCTCCACGCCGTACCGCTGGCCCGGCCTGAGGAAGTTCTCTCCCTTGCCCGATGCCGCCGCCGCGTCGCCGAGCAGCGTGGAGAGGTTGAACTTGTAATGCGCCAGCACCAGCAGGGTCATCACGATCGCGCCGCCCATCAGCAGGAACGCCTTGACGATCTGCACGTAGGTGGTGCCCTTCATGCCACCTACCGTGACATAAATGATCATCAGGGCGCCGACCATGATGATGGTGGCGATCTTGGCGGTGTCCGCGTCCATGCCGAGGAAGGTCGTCCCCGGCTTGATGCCGAGCAGCAGCGCGACCAGCGCGCCCGCGCCCACCATCTGGGCCAGCAGGTAGAAGATCGACACCGTGATGGTGGAGACCGCCGCGGCGGTCCGCACCGGGCGCTGGCGCATCCGGAAGGCCAGCACGTCGGCCATCGTGTACCGGCCCGAGTTGCGCAGCAGTTCGGCGACGAGCAGCAGCGCCACGAGCCAGGCGACCAGGAAGCCGATCGAGTAGAGGAAGCCGTCGTAGCCGTAGAGGGCGATGATGCCGGCGATGCCGAGGAAGGACGCGGCCGACATGTAGTCGCCGCCGATCGCCATGCCGTTTTGGAAGCCGGAGAAGGAGCGGCCGCCGGCGTAGAAGTCGGTGGCGGTCTTGGTCTGTCGGCTGGCCCAGACGGTGATGGCCAGCGTGATCGCGACGAAGACCAGGAAGAGCGTGATGGTGAGGTTCCGGGCGGTGCTGCCGCCCGCCTCAGCCGCGAGGACCGTGTTCATGGGTCACCTCCCCGATCTCGGCGCGGATCCGGTCGGCGACCGGGTCGATCTTCCGGTCGGCGTACCGGGAGTAGAGCCAGGCGATCAGGAAGGTGGAGAGGAACTGGAGCATGCCGAAGACGAGGGCGACGTTGATGTTGCTGCCGAAGAGCTTCGTGCCCATGAAGCCCCGCGCGTAGGCGGAGAGGATGACGTAGAGCGCGTACCACAGGAAGAACGCGACGGTCATCGGGAAGACGAAGCCGCGCAACGCGCGACGCAACCCGGCGAACTCGTCCGACCGTTGTACGGCGAGATACCGCTCCGCCGCCGACTCGGCGGGCGCGGACGCGGGTGTGTCCGTGGACATCTGTGGATCACCACCTTCACAGGCCTGGGGAGTTTCGCGCACCGTAGAGAGCGCGCTTCCATCCAGGGAAGGCCGAGATCGGGGCCGGTCGGCGGCTGCGCCGAACGGTCTGCGGGCTGCGCCGAGTGACCCAGGTCACTCCGACGAGCGGTAGGTCGGGTGGGCGCTCGCCGGGCCGCCACGAGCTGTCGCCGGGCCGTCAGGTCAGCTCGTGGTACCGGCCCCGGTAGTGCAGCAGCGGCATGGTCTCCTCGGTCAGGTCGACCGCCTCGATGATGGCCTCGACCAGCAGGCCCCAGCCGTACTCCCGGGCGTTGTCGAGCCGGCAGCCGGCCCACCCGCCGGCGTCGCCCGGGATCGGGCCGTAGGGAGTGTCGAGCCACGATCCGGTGGCGAAGAGCCCGCCCGGGGAGGGAAAGAGCCCGGCGAACCGGTCGGCGAGCTGCCGATGCGGCGGCCCCAACGGCGCCACCGCGAACCGCCCGGCCTCCTCCACCGCCGCCCACAGGTCCGACTCCGCGTCGATCAACCCGAGCAGCCGGTCCGGCTCCCCCTCGGCGATCAGGGTGGACGAGACGGTCAGTCCCGCCGGGCCGGGGGCCGTCCAGAGGGTCACCGGCGCCGCCAGCCGACCCCGCAACCGGCGTACGGGCGAGCGCTGCCCGGCGGGCACCGCGAACGGGTCGGTGTGGTGGATCTCGGCACCCGGCTCATGATTCACGTGAAACATTGTGCCGCCCCGGGCCCGCGCCCAGCCGAGGAAGCGGTCGTGCAGGTCGGTCGGACGGGCCTGCGGGTGGAGTCGGGCGAGCTGATCGGCGGCCTCGGCCATCAGCCCGCCCAGGTACACCAGCAGTGCCGTCCGGTCGTGCCGGTACTCGACCAGCAGGCCGAGTCGGGCCGGCTGACACGGCCAGTGCGCACCGCAGGCCCGGCACCGCCAGAGCGGTCGCATCGGCAGATGCGGCACCCGCCTGCTCACCGCCGGTCCCTCACGACGGTCGGCGCGGCGATGGCCGACGCGGTGACGGTCCGCGCGGTGACGGTCCGCGCGGTGACGGTCCGCGTGGTGGCGCTACGCCGGGCGTGTTCCGGCGTGTCGGCGGCCGGAGACGAATGCCGCAACGAGCGATATGACTCAGAGGCATATTTATGACTCAGAGGCATCACGCTCACGGGCGTGTCCGCCTTCCCGGCGCGACTCGCCCGGGCGGCGGTCACCATCGCCCGCCGTTCGCCCGCCAGGTCTGCGCCGGGGTCAGCCAGCCTGCGCGGCCCGGTCGCGGCAGGGCCACCGTCGGCGCGGTCGCCCACGCCGGCGGCTGGTTCGGCCGGCCCACCGGCCCCTGCGGCGCGGTCGCGCCCGGCACGCCGGTCGCCGGTGCCACCTTCTTCCTCCGGTACGGCCACAGCCGGGCGTTTCTGCCGCGGATGAACCCGAACATCGCTGACTTCCTCCCGGTCTCGAGGGTCGCCCCGGTCGGGGATTGACCGGGGCGACCCGACGCAGGACCGGCCGCCGGGTCGACGCCTCCACCGGCCGGGCCGCGTGTTCTCCACCCTGGACGGCGGGCCGGTCGCAGGGGAGGATGCCAGGGCTTACTACGCAACGGGGTCACGTACTTACCGGAGAGGTAAGGATGAACGTCGAGATGTGGGTCAGGGCGTTGAAGGCCGCCCGAGCGGGTGCCGAGGTGTCCCAGGAGGGGCTGGCCGCCACGATCAAGTGGAGTCCGTCGACCGTGGCGGCGATCGAGACCGGCCGCCGTCGGCCGACCATGGAGTTCGCCGTCGCCGCCGACCAGGCCCTCGGCACCGGCGGCCTCCTCGCCGAACTACTCAAGGCGGCCGACCAGGAGCGGGGGCCGTCCTGGTTCGCGCCCTGGCGAGGCTACGAACAGCAGGCCACTCGACTGCGTGCTTTCGAAGCCTGCCTGGTGCCCGGCCTGCTCCAAACCGAGAAGTATGCGTACGCGGTCATCTCGGCCGGTGGGCTGCACGCGCCAGCGATGGTGAACGAGTTGGTGGCGGTGCGGATGGAGCGGCAGCAACTGCTGCACCGCGACGAGCCACCGCACTGCGTCTTTTCGCTCGATGAGTCGGCGCTACACCGTCCGGTTGGTGGGCCTGCCGTGCTCGACGAGCAACTCGGTCGACTCCTGGGTGTGGCCGACCTGCCGTTCCTCCGGCTGCACGTTATTCCGCTAAGCGTCGGGGAGCACGTCGGGCTCGGCGGTGGGTTCGTGCTTGCTGAGCTGCCGGACGGCGACAGGGCCCTCTACCTGGAGAATGCCGCTCGGGGACACGTCATGGACGACCCTGAAATGATCGGCTTGATCGATCGCAAGTGGGATAGCCTGCTCGGCGAAGCACTGTCCACAGGCGCCTCGCTGGATCTGATCCGGAAGCTGAAGGTGACGCCATGACGATGATCAAGCCGCACTGGCGCACCTCCAGCCGATCGACGGACTCCGGCGGTAACTGCGTCGAGGTGGCGGACAACCTGCCTGGCGTGGTGCTGGTGAGGGATAGCAAGGACCGCTCCGGGGCGACCCTCAGCTTCGCTCCCGGCGCATGGCGGTCATTCGTCGCGCAGACGCCGTCCGCTCCGCCGACCGACCGAGGTCCGGCCCTGCCCGCATGATCCGCCGGGCCCGACCTCTGCCGGGCCCGACCTCTTCCCGGCCCGGACGAGGCAGGGCGCTCTGCAGGCCCTTTCGAGCTGATGTCGTGAACGAATCAAACCCGTCGGGCCCGGAGCCTGAGTCGTTGACGACATCAGCTCGAAAGGATCTCCGACCACCGACCACCGACCACCGACCACCGACCACCGACCACCGACCACCGTCCGCCGTCGGGCTCGCGCGAACCGCGCCACCGACCCGGGACCGGTGATCACCGACACGGTGGCGCGGTCGCGCGGGGCCAGCGGGTCGCTGGCCGGCGCCGTGGTCGGTGCGTACTCGTTCGCAGGGCCGCGATTTTGTCGGAATCGGGGCCCTCGCCCGGACGTCCTATCGTGCCGGGCATGGCCTTCGTGACGCCGCCCAGCTCGCCCAGTCCCGGTCCGTCGGTGCCGACTCGATCCTGCGGGGCGAGGTCGACCTCCGCGCCTACCCGTTCCGGCACCTGGCCGTCTCCGCCCGGCCCGGGTTCATGGGCAACAGCGTCACCCAGCTCATGGAGGCCGTCGAGCACCTGTCGAACTACGGCTGGGAGCTGGTCAACGTCGCCTCGGTCACCGGCAGTCACATGCTCTACGCCTTCATGCGCCGGGTCTGACCTGAGGCGGGTGGCTCAGGTCGTACCCCCGTCGGCCGGATCGTCGGCGGTGAGCGAGCGGCGGGTGGCGGCCAGCACCTCCGGGTCCGCGCAGCCGGCGGCGTAGCCGGCGATCCGGCGGCGGATGTCCCGGGTGAGCAGCCAGCCGCCGACGCGGTCGGCGACCGGCCGCAGGAACGCCGGCCGGCAGCGGAAGCTGTACCGCCAGGTGGCGACGGTGTGGCCGGACTCCGCAGCGGGCGCGAACCGCCAGCCGCCGGCGAACATTTCGAAGAACCAAGGGCCGCGCACCATCTTCATGCCGACGGTCGTCGGTGGCGCGAACGAGACGTACTCGCTGACCATGACCAGGCCGTGCCGGGAGCGGGTGAAGGTCCGCACCCCCTTGCCGGGGCGGGGCGCCCCGTCGGTGAAGTGCTGCTCCCGGACGAACGGGTCCCAGCGGTAGCGCACCGGCGCGGTGGTCTGCGACACCGCAAAGGCCAGCTCGGGCGGGACCGGGACGGTCGCCACCGCCTCGACGACCGGCATCAGCGGCGCGGGGTGACGGTGGCCAGCAGCTCCGGCATCCGCCGGTCCAGCACGTCCCCGGCCAGGTACGAGCCGAGCAGCGCCGCCCCCAGCCCGTACGCCGCGCCGAGCGGCAGGGCCAGCCAGAGCCAGGCGTCCCCGAGCAGCGCCGCGGCCACCACCATCGGTACCGCGGCGGCCGCCGAGGCGACCATGGACAGCAGGGTGAGGAAGCTCTTCGCCACCCCCGCCCCGGTGTTCATCGCGAACGGGTTGCTCGTCTCCGGCAGCGAGTACGCCCCGAGCACCGACACGAACCCGTTGATCGCCAACCCGGCCCCGTACGCGGCGAGCAGCGCCCCGCCGGCCACCCCGATCCAGCCGGGCTCGCCAACCACCAGCGCGATCACCACCGACACCACGCCCAGCATCGGCACCACGTACGCCGAGAACGCCGTCATCCGGGCGCGCAGCTCCAGCCGACCGGGCACCCCGGCCACCACGTTCGCCGCGTACGCGCTGCCGTCGAAGCCGAACTGATTGGCCAGGGTGACCGAGGCGAGCACCCCGACGAAGAGCATCGACAGGCTGAGCAGGACCGGCGACGAGTTGCCGGCGGTGAGGTCCGGTCCGTCCTCGGCGGCGAACTGCGGGCCGCCGAGGTTCACCATCACCGGCACGAAGACCCCGACCACCGCGACGGTGATCAGGTTGGCCCGGCGCCGGGCGTCCCGCCACCAGTAGCGCGCCTCCCGGGCGACCAGCGCGCCGAACCGGTCCCGGCGCGTCCAGGCCAGCGCCCGGGGGAAGAGTTGCGCGACGGGCCCGCCCGCCGGCCCGCGCCGGCCCTTGGCCGGAGCGGCGCTGGCCGCGCCGACCATCGCCGACTCCAGCGACCGCGACCACCACAGCAGCAGCAGGCCGATGGTCACCGCCGTGATCAGCAGCTTCACCGGTACGGCCCAGGCCCGCCCCTCGGCCACGTCCACGCCGACCGTCCAGGGCGCGCCGAACGGGGTCCAGCCCACCACCTCGGCCACCCCGGCCAGCCGGTCCCAGTCGGCGTCCTGCACCGCCGCCAGCACCGCGATCTGCAACGGCCCGAGCAGGGCGGCGACCACCGCGAGCAGCACGGCGGCCAGGTCGCGTACCCGGCGGGACCGCAGGATGGTGGCGAACGCGCTGGTCACCGCGCGGCTGGCGGCGACGCAGAGCAGCAGCCCCGCGACCACCCCGACGGCCGCGACCAGCCCGGCCGCCCAGCCGCCCAGCGCGGCGGCGGTGACCACCAGCCCGGAGACGGCGAGCAGCACCGCGAGCACCGGGACGCTGACCAGCGCCGCCGCGAACAGCCCGGCGACCAGGGTGCGGCGGGGCAGCGGCAGCAGCGCGAACCGGGCCGGGTCCAGGGTCTCGTCCACGCCGAAGAAGACCAGTGGCAGCAGCAGCCAGCCGAGCACCAGCAGCCCACCGCCGAACGCGGCGGTCATCAGCGCGTACCGCGGCTCGTCGGCGAAGCCCGGCGCGGCCAGCGCCAGGAAACCGCCGGCGGCGAACCAGAGGCCGACCAGGATGCCGATCACGAACATCGCGAGCCGCCAGCCCTGGCCCCGGAAGTTGTTGCCCATCACCCGCAGCTTGAGCCGGACGAAGTGCCGGGCGGAGACCCGCCGGACCGGGTCGGCCGGGACGGTCACCGCGACAGCCACGACAGTTCCTCACCGGTCGCGGTGCGGCCACCGACCACCTCGACGAAGACCTCCTCCAGGGACCGGTCCCCGCGCACCTCGTCCAGGGTGCCGACCCGCTTGATGGTGCCCTCGGCGAGGATCGCCACGTGCGAGCAGAGGCGCTCGACGACCTCCATGACGTGGCTGGAGAAGACCACCGTGCCGCCGCCGGAGACGTACCGCTGGAGGATGTCGCGGATCAGCGCGGCGGAGACCGGGTCGACCGCCTCGAACGGCTCGTCCAGCACCAGGACCCGGGGGCCGTGCAGCAGCGCGCAGGCCAGGCCGATCTTCTTCTTCATGCCGGCCGAGTAGTCGACCACCAGGGTCCGGCCGGCGTCGGTGAGCGCCAGCACGTCCAGCAGCTCGGCGGCCCGCTGGTCGACCACCGCCGGGTCCATCCCGCGCAGCAGACCGTGGTACGCCAGCAGCTCCGCCCCGGTGAGCCGGTCGAAGAGCCGTACGCCGTCCGGCATGACGCCGAGCAGCCGCTTCGCGCCCACCGGGTCGGCCCACACGTCGTGCCCCAGCACCCAGGCCCGGCCGTGGTCGGGGCGTAGCAGCCCGACCGCCATCGACAGCGTGGTGGTCTTGCCGGCGCCGTTCGGGCCGAGCAGACCGTAGAAGGAGCCGGCCGGGACGGCCAGGTCGACGCCCGCCACCGCGACCTTGCCGTCGAACTGCTTCGCCAGGCCGCGCAGCGCGAGCGCGGGGTGCCCACCAGTCATGCGTCCGACCGTATCCGGGCCGGACCAGACGAAGCTCCGGCCGCAGGATGATCCCGCGTCCTCCCCGGGACGTACCCGCCCCCAGCCCACACCACCGCCACGGACAGGGTCACAGCCGTAGCGCCTCGGGGGCGTGCAGGCGCAGCATGGTGGCCCCGACGTCGGCCGGGGCCCGCCGGCGGGTCGCCATCGAGACGGCGACCATCACCGTGAAGGCGAGCGGCACCGTCCAGGCGGCCGGCTGCGCGATGAGCGTGGCCGGCCAGCCGGACAGCGGTGGCCCGAGCACGGTGACCAGGACCGCCGCCACGGCCGCCCCGCCGCCGACCAGCACCCCGGCCGCCGCGCCCAGATCGGTCAGCCCACGCCACCAGATGCCGAGCACCAGCAGCGGGCAGAAGCTGGACGCGGCGACCGCGAAGGCCAGCCCGACCACCTGGGAGACGTCCAGCCCGGAGACGTTGAGCGCGAGCACCGCCGGCACCCCGCCGGCGATCACCGTGGCCAGCCGGAAGCCGCGTACCGAGCCGCGCCCGAGCACGTCGGTGGAGATCACCCCGGCGACGCTGGTGAGCAGCCCCGACGAGGTGGAGAGGAAGGCCGCGAACGCGCCCGCCGCGACCAGCGCGGCGAGCAGCCGGCCGGTTGCCCCGTCGCCGAGCGCGGCCCCGGGCAGCAGCACCACCACCGCGTCGGTCTGCCCGGTGATCAGTAGTTGTGGCGTGTAGATCCGGCCGAGCACGCCGTAGATGGTGGGCAGCAGGTAGAAGACGCCGACCAGGGCGAGCACCACCAGCGTGGTGCGCCGGGCGGCCGCGCCGTCGGGGTTGGTGTAGAAGCGGACCAGCACGTGCGGCAACCCCATGGTGCCGAGGAAGGTGGCCAGGATCAGCGAGTACGTGGCGAAGAGGCCGCGGTCGTCGTCCCCGGCCGTGTCCGGCAGCAGCCAGTCGGCCGCGTCGGTGGCCACTCCGGACACCTCGGGCACCGGGTCGCCGGCGGCGAAGTCGAGGCGGTCGCCGGGGCGTACCTGAAGGATCGTGCCGTCGGCGAAGGTGAGCTCCGCGCGGTGCTCGACCACGACGGTGGTCGCGGTCCGGAACGCCGGCCCGTCGGGCGGGGTCACCGCAGGCCGGGCGTCGGCCTGCCACTGCAACGCCAGGAAGATCGCCGGTACGGCCAGCGCGGTCAGCTTCAACCAGTACTGGAAGGCCTGGACGAAGGTGATCGCCCGCATCCCGCCGAACGCCACGTTCGTGGTCACCACGACGGCGACCAGCAGCGCGCCCACCGGGTACGGCGAGCCGGCGACCGTGGCCAGGGTCAGCCCGGCGCCCTGCAACTGCGGCACCAGGTAGAGCCAGCCGATGAAGATCACGAACACGGTGGCCAGGGTGCGCAGCCGGCGCGAGCCGAGCCGTAGTTCGCAGAAGTCGGGCAGGGTGAACGCGCCGGAGCGGCGCAGCGGCGCGGCCACGAAGAGCAGCAGGGCGAGGTAGCCGGCGGCGAAGCCGACCGGGTACCAGAGCACGTCCACGCCGTACTTGAGGATCAGCCCGGCCACGCCGAGGAAGCTGGCGGCCGACAGGTATTCCCCGCCGATCGCGGCGGCGTTCCAGGTCGGACTCACCGCGCGGGAGGCGACCAGGAAGTCGGAGGTGGTGCGGGCCAGCCGCAGCCCGTAGAAGCCGATGCCGAGGGTGACCAGGGTGACCGCCACGATGGCCGGGACGACGTAGCCGTTGCCCATCTCAGCGCTCCGGCCGCTGGACCAGGTCGGTGAAGTCCTGCTCGTTGCGTTCGGCCAGCCGCACGTACGCCCAGCCCACCGCGATCAGGAACGGGAACGAGGCGAGCCCGAGCAGCAGCCAGGGCAGGTTGACGCCGAAGACGGTGACCCGGCCGACGGCCGGCGCGATCGCGAACAGCCAGGGCAGGCCGCCGAGCCCGATCAGCACGACCAGGCTTATCCGCAGCGCGAGCGCCAGCTGCGCCCGGACCAGGCCCCGGACCAGCGCCTCGCCGACCCGGGTCTGCTGGGCGAGTTCGACGCGGGTGCGTTCGGCCCGGCTGTCCCGGCGGGACACCTCTGCCAGCACGATGCGCGCCCGCCCGGCTGACTGTGGCGCCCGGGGGGCCGGTACCGGATCGTCGGCAGCGGTCACCTGGGCAGTCTCGCCTGCTCAGCGCGGATGTCAAGGGCGTCCACCGGGGTTGTGGACAACCTGTGGAGAACGCTTCACCCCTGTGGACAACCCACGAGTTGAACATTAAGACGGCATTAAGTTCCCGCGCGTTCACCCCTTGTGTTGTGGCGAGGTATGTTCTTGCCGGTATCGACCGCGCCCCCTACGCTGGGGCAGCAATTCCCTGTTTCCTCTTCATCCACGGGGTTTCTATGCGCAAATTCCGCACTCTGCTCGGCGCGACTCTCGCCGGGGCATGTGCACTGGCCGTGGTGCCGGGTACGGCATCCGCGGCTCCCGCCGCCGCGCCGCAGTTGGCGACGGCGGATCTCGCCGACACGACCGGGGCCTACTACGAGGTCTCCCCGGCCCGTCTGATGGACACCCGCGCGGGCCTCGGCGCGCCGAAGGCGAAGATCGGCCCGCTGGCCAAGGTCGACCTCCAGGTCGCCGGCCGCGGTGGCGTACCGACCGCCGGCGTCGGCGCCGTCGTGCTCAACGTGACCATCACCGGCCCGACGATGGACAGCTTCGTCACCGCCTACCCGGCGGGCGAGACCCGGCCCGACGCCTCGTCGGTCAACTTCGCCAAGGGCTGGCTGGGCTCCAACAACGTCACGGTGAAGCTCGGCGCGGGCGGCAAGGTCTCCGTCTACAACCGCAACGGCTACACAGACGTGGTGGTCGACGTGGTCGGCTACTACGCCAAGGACAACTCGATGACCAACCGCAACGGTGGTCAGTACGAGTGGTACGAGCCCGACCGCGCCTTCGACACCCGCACCGACCCCGAGGGCAAGCCGACGGCCGGCACCACCCTCGAGTACGCGCTGGACTTCGGGCCGGAGCGCAACCCGCACATGCGGACCCTGGTCACCAACCTCACCGCGGTGGCGCCGGCGAGCGCCGGCTTCCTCACCGCGTGGTCGGGTGCCACCGCCAAGCCGACCGCGTCCACGGTGAACTACGGCGCCGGCCGCAACGTGCCGAACACCGCGTTCATCCAGACCACCCCGTGCACCGGTGCCGAGCCGTACCAGTGGTGCACCGTGGGCTCGCGGAAGTTCAAGATCTTCACCTCGGCCTCCGCGCACGTCCTGGTCGACGTGGTCGGCGCGGTCGACGACGGCTTCTCGCCGTATGGCATGCGTTTCGCGCCGATGAGCCCGACCCGGATCGTCGACAGCCGCACCAACCTGGGCACCCCCGGTGCCATGGGTCCCGGTAGCGTCCGTCGCGTGACCGTTCCGGGCACGCTGCGCACCCCGGACACCGGCGTGGCGGTCATGAACGTGACCGCGGTGAAGCCGACCAACAACACGGTGATCACCGTATGGCCGGCCGACATCCCGGAGATCCCGAAGCCGAGCACCAGCAACCTGAACCCGTACGCCAACCAGGTCGTGTCCAACGCCGTGCTGGGCATCATCGAGCCCAACGGGGTGTTCAACGTGCACAACCTGAGCGGCAGCACGCACCTGGTGGCCGACATGGTGGGCAGGTTCTACTACCCGGCCGCTCCGGCGGCCACGCTCTCCGGTGACGCCGGCAAGAGCAAGCCTCAGATCGTGGGCGCCTCCCACCGCTGAGCACCCGCACCACCGAAGGGCGCCCCGGCCGACGGCCGGGGCGCCCTTCCCCGCTTCCGGCGGGTTCGGGCGGTCACCGCCCGCACCGCGATGGTCCAGCAGGACGAGGACGTCCTGGTGCTGAACGCGACCGCGGTGGCGCCCACCCGGAACACCGTGCTCACCATCTGGCCGGCCGACTGGCCGGGCACCACCAGACCGACGACCAGCAACCTCAACCCGGTCGCCGGGCAGACCGTCTCCGCGGCGGTGCTCGCCGAACTGGGGCCGAACAAGCGGTTCAACGTGCACAACAACGCGGGCACCACGGACGTCGTCATCGACGTGGTGGGCCGGTTCTACTGGCCGTGACGCGGGGCGTGCCCCGGCTCCGGCCGGGGCACCCCTTTCCGTTCCTTCTCTTCCACGGGGCCTTCATGCGCAGAATCCGCAGTCTCCTCGGCGCGCTCGTCGCCGGCGCCTGTGCCACCGCCGCACTTCCGGGGGTGGCGCTCGCCGCGCCGACCGCGCCGTACACCGTCCTCACCGTCGACGTGGGCGACGCCTACGGCAAGCCGGTCAAGCAGTCCGGCGTCCACGACGGCACCAACTCCACCGTCACCGGCCGCGCGTACGGCACCGGCGGCCTGAGCATGGGGGTGAGCGGCCTGCCGGGTGGCTCCACCATCGCCATGTGGATCACGCCGCCGGTCGGCACGCCGACCTTCACCGCCGGTCAGACCTACCCGACCGTCGGCTCCGGCGACGCTACCCACGCCGGCCTGAACATCTCCTCGGACAACACCGGCTGCAACGGCACGTACGCGTACGGCAGCCTCACCGTCCGAGAGGTCGCCTACGACGCCACGGGGGCGGCGACCGTCCTTGCCGCCGCCTACGAGTTCCACTGCTCGCCCAACGCCGGAGCGGTGACCGGTGAGGTGCGCTGGAACTCCGGCCTCACCTATGTCGGGGCGGTTTCCTCGCCCGCGCCGCTCGACTTCGGCCGGGTCGCCATCGGCGGCTACATGGAGAACGCCTCGGCGATCTTCGTCGTGAAGGGCACCCAGGACACGGTCTTCGGGGCGGCCCGGATTTCCGGGGCCCAGGCGTCGTCGTTCAAAATCATCGGCAACAACTGCTCCGGCCGGACGTACTGGTCGGGCGAATCGTGCGCCGTCGCCGTCCAGCCGAACGCGCTGCGTTGGGGCGACTACACCGCCAACCTGGAACTGGACGACAACAGTGCCTACGGCAAGCGCGTGGTGCCGCTGAAGTTCACCGCGTACGACACGGTGGTCGGCATGTACTACCCGCTGGCGCCGCAGCGCCTGATGGACACCCGCTCCGGCCTGGGCCGGCCCGCCCCCGGTCCGGTCGGTGCCCGGCAGGCCGTCGAGCTCCAGGTGACCGGGCGAGGCGGGGTGCCGGCCGGCGGCGTCGGCTCGGTGGTGCTGAACGTGACGGTGACCGGGCCGACGGCGAGCAGCTTCCTCACCCTCTACCCGTACGGGGAGTCCACCCCGACCGCCTCGTCGATCAACTTTCCGGCCGGCTGGCTCGGGTCCAACAACGTGACCGTGAAGCTCGGCGCCGGCGGCAAGGTGATGATCTACAACCGCAACGGCTCCACCCATGTGGTGGTCGACGTAGTGGGCTTCCACGCCGCCAGCGACACGGTGAAGAGCAGCCTCGGCTGGGGCGGTCACTACCATCCGGTCGAGCCGGCCCGGCTCATCGACACCCGGCCCAACCCGTTGGAGGCGGGTCAGCAGATCCAGAGCCAGGTCGACTTCGGCCCGGCCAGCCCGCACGTGAAGGCGCTGGTCCTCAACATCACCGCGGTCAACCCGGCGAAGGCGGGCTTCCTCACCGCCTGGGCGGGTGGCCCGCCGGTGCCGACCTCCTCGACCGTCAACTACGGCGCCGGCAAGGTGGTGCCCAACCTGGCCTTCGTGCAGACCCGCCCGTGCACCGACTGCGGTCCGGCGTACGCGGTTCCGGACTTCACCATCTACACCTCGCAGCGGACCGACCTGGTGGTCGACCTGGTCGGAGTGATCGACGACGGCTCGCTGCCGGACGGGCTGCGGTTCAGCCCGTTGAGCCCCACTCGCACCGCGGACACCCGGACGAACTTCGGGATGGGAGGGCTCGCTGTCGGTGACATCGGAACGATCACCGCGCCGCCGTCCGTGGTCACGGCGGACACCGAGGTGCTGGCGATGAACGTGACCGCGATCGCGCCGACGAAGAACACCGTGCTCACCGTCTGGCCAGCCGACGCGGGCATGGCGAAGCCGGGCGTGAGCAACCTCAACCCGGCCGCTGGGCAGATCGTCTCCAACGCCGTGCTGGGCGGGATCGGCCCGAAGGACGCGTTCCATGTCCACAACCTCACCGGGACCGTCGATCTGGTCGCCGACGTGGTCGGTCGGTTCTATCTGTACTCGGGCACGGCCAGCACGACTGCGCTCGCCGCACCGCAGCCGCTCACGGCGCGGGGCACCACGAGCGCCCGCGGCTGACACCCGTCCAGAAGGGCGCCCCGGTCTCGGCCGGGGCGCCCTTCGACGTGTCCGGGACCGGGCCGGTGCGGACCATCACCCGCACCGGCCGGTCCGTCACTCCAGGCCCACCCGCACCGGGCGGGCGGTGGCCGACCCGAGCCAGGTGTGCGGGTTGCCGTACCAGCACCAGCCCAGCTTCGGCGCGCCCTGGCTGATCCAGAGCGCCGGCACCCGCTTGTCCCCGCAGCGCGACCCGACCAGCGAGAAGCACCGGTTGCTGGCCAGCGCGGCGGGAAAGTGGGTGATGAAGGCGATCCCCTCGTCGATGGTGAGTGGCAGCCGCTCCTGGGCGGCCATCCCCTCCATCGCCGAGGCGGGCGGCAGGTTGCGGAACTCCTCGCCCCGGTCGACGTCGAAGAGCAGGTACGCCGGTCCGGCGGGTGCCTCCAGCTCCTTGATCGGGTCGAACCGGGGCAGGTCGTCGAGGGGGAAGTTCCGGTCGAGGATGCCGGGCTTGCGCTTGCCGGCCAGCGTGGTGAGCGCCAGCCGGTCGGGCACCGGGACCAGGTCGCGGGTGGTGACCAGCAGGAACGGCACCCGAGCCTCGGTCGGGGCGGGCAGCCCGGCCGCGCCGGTGACCGCGGCGTCCCGCAGCGGGGTGACCAGGTCGCGGAACGCGGTTTCGGTGAGCCCGGCGAGCTCCGGGTAGCCCAGGCGGATCAGCCCGTCGAGCTGGCGGTCGAACTCGGTGGCGGGGTCGAACAATGTCACGGTTGGCCTCCCGTTGTCGTAGGGCCTACCGTACAGTGTACGGAGTTCGGGGATTATTCCCGCTCAGCGATTCCAATCCTGTTTGGCCGCCCGCACCAGCTTGTCCTTCAACTCCCGGGTGTGCCGACGGCTCACCGGCAGTTCCGTCCCGTCGATCACCACCACGTAGCCGGAGTTGACCAGGCGCAGCTCGGCGATCAGCTTCAGCTGCACCAGGTGCGACCGGTGGATCCGGACGAACCCGGCGTCCGCCCAGCGCTCGGCGAGCGTCGCCAGCGACACCCGGACCAGGTGCGAGCCGTCGGCGGTGTGCAGCCGGGCGTAGTCGCCCTGCGCCTCCACCCAGCGCACCGCCGACCGGGGCAGCATCCGCGTCGTCCCGGCCAGCTCGATCGGAATGGTCGGGTCCTCCTCTGCCCGGGCCAGGGCCGCCGGGTGCGACGGCACCACCCGGGAGCCGATCACCCGGCGCAGCGACTCGGCCAGCCGGTCGGCGCGTACCGGCTTGCGGACGTAGTCGGTGGCCCCGAGGTCGAAGGCGTCCACCGCGCCGTCGTCGTACGCGGTGACGAAGACGATCGCCGGCGGCCGGGCGAACCGGCGCAGCACCCGGGCCAGCTCCATCCCGTCCAGGCCGGGCATCCGGATGTCCAGGAAGACCACGTCCACGTCGGCGTCGCGGAGCACCCGCAGCGCCTCGGTCGCGTCGCCCGCCGTGTGCAGCCGGGCCACCCGGGGATCGGCCCGCAGGTGGTACGCCAGCTCGTCCAGCGCCGGCGGCTCGTCGTCGACCGCCAGCACCCGCAGGAACCCCGCCGTCGCGTTCCCGGTCACGATCCCGCCCGTACGCCGGGATGGAACTTCGGCACCCGCAGGCTCACCTTCGTACCCGAGCCGGGACCGGTCTCGACGACCAGGCCGAACCGGTCCCCGAAGACCGACCGGAGCCGCTCGTCGACGTTGGAGAGGCCGACGTGCTGGCCGGTGTCGTCGGTCGGGTCGCTGCCGGCGCGGGCCAGCTCCGCGATCCCCGCGGTCAGCGTGGCCGGATCCATGCCCACTCCGTCGTCCTCCACCGTGATGTGACACTCGGCGCCCGCGTCCCGGGCCTCGATGCTCACCATGCCGGTGCCGGGCTTGCGGGACAACCCGTGCCGCACGGCGTTCTCCACCAGCGGCTGGAGGCAGAGGAACGGCAGCGTCACCGGCAGCACCTCCGGGGCGATCTGCAACCGCACCTGCAACCGGTCGCCGAACCGGGCCCGCTCGATGGTCAGGTAGCGGTCGATCGAGCGCAGCTCCTCGGCCAGCGTGGTGAACTCGCCGTGCGCCCGGAACGAGTAGCGGGTGAACTCGGCGAACTCCAGGATCAGCTCCCGGGCCCGCTCCGGGTCGGTGCGGACGAACGAGCCGATCGCGGTCAGCGCGTTGTAGATGAAGTGCGGGCTGATCTGGGCGCGCAGCGCCCGGATCTCCGCCCGGGCCAGCCGCTCCCGGGACGAGTCCAGCTCGGCCAGGGCGAGCTGGTTGCCGGCCCAGTGCGCGGTCTCCAGGGTGGCCTGCACCAGCCCGGGCGCGGGTGGGGCGTCGGCGACCGCCACCAGCGCCCCGACCACCCGGCCCTGCGCGCTCAGCGGCGCCAGCACCGCCCCGCGTACCGGGCAGTCGACCCGGTCGCAGTGCAGCTCCGACTCGCCGAGCACCGTCGACCGGCCCGCCTCCACCGTCCGCCGGGCCGCCGCGAGCAGTTGGTCGCCGTGGTGGCCGCCGCGCCCGTCGAGGGCGAGCAGCGCGTCGGAGTCGGTGAGCGCCAGCCCGGCCGCCCCCACCAGGGTCCGCAAATGACGTACGGCCTTCGCCGCGCCGGCCGGGGTCAGGCCGGTACGCAGCGGTTCGGCGGCCAGGCCGGCGGTGTGCAGCACCTCGTAGGTGGCCCGCTGGGTGGCGGTGGCGATGCCTCGCCGGCCGCGCAGCCGCAGCACCGCCCAGAGCGCGGCGGCCAGCGCCGTGACCAGCGAGACGACGCCGACGACGGCGGAGAGGTTGCCATCCACGCAGCGATCCTTGCCGCTGCGGGCCGCCACGCCAAGCCCTGGCCGGGCGTCTCCGGCGGCCGAGCCGCCTAGTACGCGCCCTTGCGGGCCAGTACCACGCCCACCGTCCGCCACAGGATGCTCAGGTCGTACGCCAGCGACCAGTTGTCGACGTAGTAGAGATCCAGCCGGACCGCCTCGTCCCAGGAGAGGTCGGAGCGGCCGGAGACCTGCCACAGCCCGGTCATGCCCGGCCGGACCAGCAGCCGGCGCCGCACGTCACCCAGGAAGTCGCCGTCGTCGGCGGGCAGCGGACGCGGTCCGACCAGCGACATCTCCCCCCACAGCACGTTGATCAACTGGGGCAGCTCGTCCAGCGACGAGGCGCGCAGGAAGCGGCCCACCGCGAAGACCCGGGGGTCCTGCTTCATCTTGAACAGCATGCCGTCGGTCTCGTTCTGGTCGACCAGGCCGGCCAGCCGATCCTCGGCGTCGACGTACATGGTCCGGAACTTCCAGACCCGGAAGGTGCGGCCCTCGTGGCCCACCCGGGGCTGCCGGAAGAAGACCGGCCCGGGGTCGGAGATCCGGATCGCGAGGGCGATGGCCGCGAAGAGGGGGGCGAGCAGCAGCAGGCCCAGCCCGGCGGCGACCCGGTCCATCAGGCTCTTCATCAGCAGCGCCGGGCCCGACAGGGTCGGCTCCTCGACGTGCAGCAGCGGCAGGCCCTCGATCGGGCGGATGTGCACCCGGGGGCCGGCGATGTCGGTCAGCTGCGGGGCGACCACCAGGTCGACGCCGGAGCCCTCCAACTGCCAGGCCAGCCGGCGCAGCTCACCCGGCTCGGCGCTGGCCGAGCCGCAGACCGCGATGGTGTCGCCGCCGACCTCGCGGACCAGGGCGAGGACGTCCCGGCCGGCGTACACCGGCACCGGGGTCTCGATGCCCCGGGCGGCGGCGTACCCGTCGGTGATGTGGATGGCGACCGGTACCAGGCCGGCGCTCGGGCTGCGGGTGACCGCGGTGTAGACCTCCAGCGCCTCCGGCAGGGTGCCGACCAGCACCATCCGGTGCCCGGCGTGACCGGCCCGGCGACGGACGGCGTGCAACAGGGCGCGGGCCGCCATCCGCTCGACGAGGATCAGGATCAGTGCCCCGAGTAGGGCGAAACCGACCGTCCAGCGGGACAGCTGCGTCACGGTGGCGAAGGCGATGAAGGAGACCGTCGCGGCGACCGCGACACCGCCCCGGATCACCCGCTTGAACTCGTCCGGGCCCAGACCCAGGTAGCGCCGGTCGTAGGCGCGGTTGCCCCAGAGGATGACCACCCAGCCGAGCGGCAGCAGGCCGAAGGCGACCGTGTAGAACCAGGTCGGGTCCTCTTTCACCCCGTAGAAGCCGGAGGCCGCCTGGTCGAAGATCTGGATGGCGAGGAAGCTCGCCAGCGCCGCGGCCCCGAAGTCGAGCAGGAGCAGGGCGATTGTGTACGGGCGGTGCCAGCGCGACACCCGGCGACGGGCCCTCGCCCACCCCGACCGGGGGACGCCGTTGTGCGACGGCGGTGTCGGCGGCTGGATCTCGAAGCTGTCGACGTGCCGCACGAGTTTGCTCCGGCCTGTGTTGGTTACCGGGCGCTGGAGGCTTGTCGTCACCTCACCCATGTCCTCCCGCATGACACGCGCCGCTCACTCGCGGTGAGGGGCGCGGGTCGCCCACCGTTCCAGTCTCCCACGCTGCCAGTGGGCCGGACGCTGACCCGAAGGACATTGCGCCTGGTGTTGCCAGCAGGGATCCGGCCGGCTCCACGTCAGTTTTCGAAGCCGGGGACCGAGCCACTATACCGATGGATGGCGGCCCCGGTAGAGGCGCGGACGGGCAGCTTCCACGCGCCCGGGACGATTCCTCTCCGTAATCGCCGAGTGTCATTACTCACCGTACGAGCCGAGACAACCGACGGTCAGCGAGGGGCTTTCCGCCGGTCTGACAGGTCGGGCAGTACTGGAGGCTCGAATCGGCGAAGGACACCTCCCGCACCGTGTCGCCACAGACCGGACAGGGCAGGCCGGTCCGGGCGTGCACCTTCAGACCGGAGCGCTTCTCGCCCTTCAGCTCCGCCGCCCGCTGACCTAGCGAGCGGCGGACCGCGTCGCCGAGCACCGCCCGGGTCGCCGCGTGCAGCGCGGCCAGCTGGTCGTCGGTGAGCCGGTCGGTGATCGCGAACGGCGAGAGCTTCGCCGCGTGCAGGATCTCGTCGGAGTACGCGTTGCCGACCCCGGAGAGCACCGCCTGGTCGGTCAGCACCCCCTTGACCTGGCCCCGCCGGCTGCGCAGCCGCTCGGCGAAGGTGGGCAGGTCGGCGCCGAGGGCGTCCGGTCCCAGCTTCGCCACCCCGGGCACCTGCGCCGGATCGGTCACCAGGTACACGGCCAGCTTCTTCTGGGTGCCCGCCTCGGTCAGGTCGAAGCCGGAGCCGTCGTCGAGGCGGACCCGCAGGGCGACCGGGCCCTTGCCGGGGCGCAGCGGGGTGGTGGACGGGAACGCCTCCCGGTAGTGCAGCCAGCCCGCCCGGGCCAGGTGCACCACCAGGTGCAGATTGCCGTCGACCACCACGTCGAGGAACTTGCCGTGCCGGCGGGCGTCCAGCACCGCCCGGCCCGACAGCGCCGAGGGCGCCGGGTCGTACGTCTTCAGGGCGCTGATCGCGGCGACCTCGACCCGGTCGACCCGCCGCCCCACCGCGCGCTCACGCAGGTAACCCGCGAGCGCCTCCACCTCCGGTAGTTCGGGCACGTTCCAACGGTAGCCTTCTTTCCCGTGAGCGCGAGGAACGAGCTTGCGAGTCCCCGCCGCGAGTGCGAGGAGCGAGCGTTGCTGGCCCCGCAGTCGCGAGCAGAGAGCGGCACAGTCGCGAAGGAAAGGCGAGCTCCGTGAAAATCGTGGTGGCGCACAACCGGTACCGGGAAGCCCAGCCCTCTGGCGAAAACACGATCGTCGACTCGGAGATCGCCCAGCTCACCGACGCCGGCGTCGAGGTGCTGCCGTTCATCCGCAGCTCGGACGAGATCCCGTCGATGTCGAAGGCGGCCAAGGCGCTGCTGCCGATCTCCCCGATCTGGGCCCCGCGCGCCCAGGAGGACCTGTCCCGGCTGCTCACCACGCACCGTCCCGACGTGCTGCACCTGCACAACCCGTACCCGCTGATCTCGCCCTGGGTGGTGCGGACCGCGCACCGGCACGGCGTGCCGGTGGTGCAGACGGTGCACAACTACCGGCAGGTCTGCTCCTCCGGGATCTACTTCCGGGACGGGATGATCTGCCAGGACTGCAAGGGCCGGGCGCTCGGCGTGCCGGCGGTCGTGCACCGCTGCTACCGCAACTCCCGGGCGCAGAGCGCCCTGATGGCGACCACCCTGGCCGTGCACCGCGGCACCTGGCGCTCGGTCGACCGGTTCATCGCGCTGACCTCGGCGATCGCCGATCACCTGCGGGACTACGGCATCCCGGACGAGCGGATCGTGGTCAAGCCCAACTCCGTGCCCGACCCGGGCCGGCCGGCCCCGCTCGGCGACGGGTTCCTCTACATGGCCCGGCTCACCCCGGAGAAGGGCCTCGACCTGCTGCTGGAGGCGTGGCGCCGGCACCCGGTGGGCACGCTGGGCACGCTGCGCGTCGCCGGCGACGGCGAGCTGCGACCGTTGGTCGAGGCGGCCGCCGCGGAGCGCGCCGACGTGGTCTACCTGGGCCAGCTCGACCGGGCCGGGGTACGCGCCGCGGTCGAGGCGAGCGCGGTGGTGATCGCCGCCTCCATGTGGCACGACGTCCTGCCGACCGTGATCATCGAGGCGCTGGCCAGCGGCCGGCCGGTGCTCGGCACGGCGCTCGGCGGCATCCCGTACCTGGTCGGGGCGGACGGCCCCCGCGAGCCCGCCGGCACCGGGTCGGCGGAGATCGCCTCCGCGGTCCCCGGCGGGGGCGTCGCGCCGCTGCCCGCCGGCGTGGTGACCGGTACCGCCGGCTGGGTGGTCCCGCCGGAGCCGGCCGCGATGGCCGCCGCCCTCCCGGTCGCCCGGGCCGGTGCCGCCGCGCTGTCCCAGCCGGCCCGGCTCCGCTACGAGCAGACCTTCCACCCCGACGTCGTCACCAAGCGCCTCCTAGACATCTACACGTCGGTTACCCGCCCCTGACCCCGCCTGCCTCTCGCCGGCTTTCCGCGTGCACTTTCGGAGAAGGCGTGGGTATTCCGGCTCGGATAGCCACGCTTTCTCTGAAAGTGCGGCCAGGGAAGGCGCCGAGGAGGCGGCGAGGGGGCGGGGGTGGGGGTGTGGGGGCGCGAGGGTCAGCGGAGGGAGGCGCGGGCGGAGAAGGCGATGCTGGCGAGGAGGAAGCCGCCGTTGACGATCGTGAAGGCCACGATCACCCAGAAGGTGAGGGCCGGGGCGAGCATCAGGACGAGCGCGGCCACGAAGATCACCGCGCCGTAGTCGCGGACCAGCTTCAGCAGGCGTACCGGCAGCGAGGTCGAGGTGACCATGCTGGCGGCGTTCGGGCCGGCCTGCATCACCGAGGTCACCAGGTTGACCATCCAGGTGCCGGCGAAGACCGCGACCAGCCAGGTCGGCGTCTCCGGCCGCTGCGCCACGGCGGTCGCCGCCAGGGCGGCCACCAGCGCGATCTGGGCGGCCACGTCGCAGAGCACGTCCACCCGGGCGCCCGCCGCGCTGCCCTGCCCGGTCACCCGGGCCAGCTGACCGTCGGCGCAGTCCAGCGAGTACGCGACCTGCCAGCCGACCAGCGCGACCAGCCCGACCACCCAGGCCGGTACGTCGCCGGCGGCGACCCGGTCGGCGAGCGCCACCACGGCCACCGAGGTGGCCAGCCCGAGCACCAGGTTGGCGATGGTCAGCGCCGTCGGCCGCAGCCCCAGGCGCTGGGCGACCAGCGCGAAGACCGCGCCGAGCCACTGGCTGAGCGACTCGCTGAACAGGCCGCCGCCCCGGTTGACCCGGTGGAAGTCGGCAACGGTGGGACGGGGCTCAGCCACAGTGGTCGCGGATTGCACCGGCGTAGTCTGCCAGCCGCTCCCGCGTCTCGGTAGGTGACATCGCCAGGTGTTCGAGGATGGTGTACCGGTCCGGCCGGGTGCGAGGCGCGTACTGCACCGCCTCCACGAACTGCTCGTCGGTCAGTCCCAGGTCGGCGGGGCTGGTGGCGAGACCGTGCCGGTGCAGGCAGCGAGCGAGCTGCCCGAACCGCTCCGGATCGTCGCGGAGAAAGGTGCAGAACAGGGCGCCGAGGCCGACCTGCTCGCCGTGCGAACCGGTGCCGGGGTAGAGCCGGTCGATGGCGTGCGAGATCTCGTGGTCGCCGCCGCTAACCGGGCGGGTCGAGCCGCAGACGGAACTGGCGATCCCACCGAGGATCAGCGCCTCGGCCAGGGTGGTCAGGAACCCGTCGTCGGTGATCTTGCCTGGGTGGTTGATGAGCGCCTCGGCGCCGGTCCGGGCCAGGGTGACCGCGAGGCCGTCGATTGGCTCGCCACGGACCTCGTGGCCCAGTTCCCAGTCGGCGCAGGAGTTGAGGTTGCTGACCGCATCGCCGATGCCGGCCTGGGTCTGCCGGTCCGGGCCGCTCTCCACGAAGTCCAGGTCGACGATCACCGCGATTGGGATGTGCACCCCGTAGGAGCCCTTGCCGCCCTCGTGGTCGAGGGAGGCGGTGGGCGACGCGATGCCGTCGTTGGCCAGGCTGGTCGCCACGGTCACCATCGGGATGCCGAACCGGGTGGCGGCGTACTTGGTGGTGTCGATGGTCTTGCCACCGCCGATGCCCACGACGGCGTCGTATTGGCGGCGGCGCAGCCGGTCGCCGAGCTCGTTCGCCGCGTCGATGGTGCCACCGGCCACCGTAAACACGTCGGCGGAGCCGAGCAGAGGACGGCACAGCTCGACAATCTTCTCGCCCTGGCCGGGACCGACCACCACCGCGACATCGCCCCCGGCGGAGATCCGGCGGTCGGCCAGGAGCGGACCGAGGTCCGCGACGGCACCCCGCCGGACCTCGATCGTCAGCGGGGTGTTGACCGTCCGGGCTAGTAGCGGCACGCGATCTCCCGCGCCCGGGCCAGGTCGGCGTGGTTGTCGACCTCGACCCAGGAGACGTCCCCGATCGGCGCCGCGCGCACCTCGCCGCCCCGGTCGGCGAACTCCTGGTAGCCGTCCTCGTAGTAGAGGTTGGGGTCACGCCGCCAGGTCGCCTCCAGCGCGTCGGCGAGGGCGTCGGCCACCTGCGGCTCGATCAGCGTCGCGCCGATGTACTCCCCGTACGCC
Organism: Micromonospora sp. U56; assembly: GCF_018070095.1. NCBI lineage: Bacteria > Bacillati > Actinomycetota > Actinomycetes > Micromonosporales > Micromonosporaceae > Micromonospora > Micromonospora sp. U56. The sequence goes on along the minus strand of NZ_JAGPYL010000002.1, from coordinate 72,899 downwards.
TCGCCCGGGTCCATGATCTTGGTGATCCGGGTGAGCTGGCCGGCGGCGTCGAAGGTGGTCTTCATCTCCTCCTCGGCCAGCGCCTTGATGTTGTCGATCGCCAGCAGGATGCCCGGCCCGCGCTCGGCGAGCAGGGTCTTCTCCACGCTCACCGGGTGCACGGTGTCGCCGTTGACCAGCAGCACGCCCCGGGCGAAGTGCTCCCGCGCCAGCCAGAGCGAGTACGCGTTGTTCCACTCCTCGGCCTTGTCGTTGTGCACGAGGGTGAGGCGGACGCCGTAGCGCTCCTCCAGCGCCGCCTGGCGCTGAACGACCGCGTCGGCGGCGTACCCGACCACGATCACGATCTCGGTGAGCCCGACCTCGGCGAGGTTGCGCAGCGCGATGTCCAGGATGGTGATCTCACCGTCCACCGGCACCAGCGCCTTGGGCAGGGTGTCGGTGTACGGGCGCAGTCGGCGCCCCGCACCGGCCGCGAGCACCATCCCGATCATGCGGGGTCCTCCCTCGTACGACTCCAGGTCACCGTGGAGGATAGCCCCGCGTGACGGTGGGGCTGCCGTCAACCGGGGCCAGAGAGGCTGTCAGCAACGTCGCCGCGGGGTTCCCGACACCCTCTCAGCCGGGCAGGGCGGCCAGGTCGGCCAGCACCGCGAGCCGCTCCTCGGCGGTGAGCGCCGCGTACGGGCCGGCCGCGCGGCGGTCGGTCTCCAGCTCGATCGCCCGTCGTTCCGGCCCCTCCGGCAGCTCGCTGATGCTCGACGCGGTGTGCCCGGCGGCGGTCCACGCGGCGGCGTGCGCGTCGGCCCGGTGGTAACGCAGCGTGCCGAGCCGGTTCAGCAGGAGCACCCCGGGCGGCGTGCCGTCCGGCTCGTACGGCGGGGCCATGGTGGCGAACGCGGGCGTCGACTCGGCGTCGGGCTCCCCGGCGAGCAGGAGCGCGTACGCCAGCAGCCGCCCGAACGCCTCGACCAGGCGCAGCACCCGGTCGTCGTGCCCGGCCCACAGCTCCTCGGTGACCTCGCCGTGCACCTGGTAGATCTCGGTGAGGAAGTCGGTACCGCGCTCGGTGGCGGCGAAGCCGCCGTCCGGCCGGCGGACGATCATCCCGTGCGCCACCTGTTTGTCCAGGGCGCGCTGGCAGGTGGCCGGATCCCGGTAGCGGGTGACGGCGGCGAAGCCCGCCCCGTCGACCGTGCCGCCCGGCGCGGCGAGCCGGGTGCGGAACTCGACCAGGAAGCCGGTGGCGGCCGGCCCGCCGTACCGCTGGCTCAGCTCGGCACCGCCGCCGTCGCGGCCGGCGAGCATGCCGGCGACGAAGGTCCGGTCGACCGCCGGGGCGACCAGCCCGGCGAACCGGTGCGGCGCCAGCTCGACGCCGGAGTTCACGAACGGGTCGACCGCGGCGCGGCGGCGCAGGCGTGCGGGCGGTCGTCCAGCGCGGTGACAGCGTTCTCGCCCGGTCCCGCCTGGCCGTCGGTGATGTCCCAGGCTTTGGGGTCGGTGATGTCCCAGGCTTTGGGAGAGAGGCTCCGCTCGGGAGGCCGGCGCCGGAGGAGGAGGCGGCCGTCGTGGTCGGCGGTCAGGGCGCCTGCGCAGCGAAGAGGGGCGGGGGCACGCGTCGACAGTAGCGAGCGGGCGTCGGTCGCGCCGATGCCCGGTCTTGTCCCGGTCTGCCACGTGGGCCCACCATGTGGGTACCGGGTGCCGCCGTCCCAAAGGGGTGATGCGTGATGCAGGTTCGGGAAGCTATGTCCAACCAGGTGCTCATGGTGGGTCCGGAGCACACGCTCCGGCAGGCCGCCCAGATGATGTCGGCCCGCCGGGTCGGCTCGGCAGTGGTGATCGACCCCGACTCCGAAGGGGTCGGGATCATGACCGAACGGGACGTGCTCAATGCGATCGGGGCCGGGCTGGACTGCGACGTGGAACGCACCAGGGCGCACGTGAGCTGGGACGTCGTCTACGCCGGTCCGGATTGGACGGTGGAGGAAGCGGCCGCGGCGATGGCCCGGGGCGGCTTCCGTCACCTGGTCGTGCTCGACGGCCGGGAGGTGGCCGGGGTGATCTCCGTGCGCGACCTCATGCGGGTCTGGTCGCAGCAGCGGCTCAGCGTGGGCTGAGTCCCGGCCGGGGGTCGTCCGCACCTGTCGCGGCGGCCCCTGACCGGCCCGAACGACCCGCTGACGAGAGTCCCGCTCACGTCCGCCGGTCGATCATCTGCCCGCATGTTGAACTTGGCGTGTATGCCGGTCGGACCGGCCGGGACAGGCCCTAGGCTCGTGCGCATGACCGCCGAGCAGCTGATCTCGTTCGCCCGTGGAGCTCCCTCGCTGGACATCGTCGATGTCGAGGGTCTCAAGGCAGCCGCCGTCCGTGCCTTCGACGCCGACCCCGCCGGAATCACGGCGTACGGCACCTCCGTCGGGTACCCACCCCTGCGGAAGTGGATCGCCGAGAAGCACGGCGTCGAGGCGGATCAGGTGCTGATCACCAACGGCTCGCTCCAGGCGGACGCGTTCCTCTTCGACCACCTGGTCCGCCGCGGTGACGCGGTGGTGGTGGAGCGTCCCACGTACGACCGGACGCTGCTCAACCTCCAGCGGATGGGCGGCGAGATCCACGGCGTCTCGATCCAGCCGGACGGCCTCGACACCGCCGAGCTGCGCAAGCTGCTGGAGTCCGGGGTGCGGCCCCGGCTGGCGCACGTCATCCCGAACTACCAGAACCCGGCCGGCGTGACGCTCTCCCTGGAGAAGCGCCGCGAGCTGCTCGACCTGGCCGTCGAGTACGAGTTCACGATCTTCGAGGACGACCCGTACGCCGACATCCGGTTCCGGGGTGAGGCGCTGCCGTCGATGCTCTCGCTGGACACCCGCAACGTGGTGGTGCACGCCTCCAGCTTCACCAAGACGGTCTGCCCGGGCGTCCGGGTCGGCTACCTGGTCGGGCCGGCGGACCTGATCGCCGACATCGCCAAGAAGGCGACCAGCCTCTACATCTCGCCCGGCATGGTCTCCGAGGCGATCGTGCACCAGTTCTGCGTCTCGGGGGACATCGAGCGGTCGATCGAGACCGTCTCGACCGCCCTCGGCGAGCGGGCCCGGGTGCTCGCCGAGTCGCTGCGCCGGCACCTCCCCGAGGCCAGCTTCGTCGAGCCGGACGGCGGCTACTTTCTCTGGGTGGAGTTCCCGGCGGACGTGGACGTGGCCCGGCTCGCCCCGGCCGCCGCCGAGCGGGGCGTCGCCGTGGTCAAGGGCAGCGACTTCATGGTCGACGGCGGGCAGCACGCGCTCCGGCTGGCCTTCTCCGCCGTCACGGCGGACCGGATCGACGAGGGTGTCCGCCGGCTGGCGGAGGCCGTGGCCGCCGTCCGGGGCTGAACATCTGTCGGGTTTCCGACAATCTGGCGATGCCGACCGGTCCGGGGCACCCCTCGGGCCGGCCGGCGGCTCACAATGCTGCGAGCGTCGCTCACCTGCCCGCGCGCGGCCGGGTCACCGGTCGCGCCGCGCGTACGCGCGACGCCGCCCAGCATCACCCCCGCCCCCAACGGCGCCGGGTGGGCCGCGTCGCCCCCTCACCCCCCTGAATGCGGCCCGGCCCACCCGGCGCCACCCCTTCGTGATCTTGCACGGGTGGCGGCGGAACCCGTCCGATCGGGCGTATCGGCAGCACACCCGCTTGATCACCGAAGCTGCCGGCGGGCCGGCCGGCGCGGGGCGGCGCGGCCGGCGGGGGCGTAGCCTGCAAGCCGCAGCAGCGTGGGGGAGGGGGACGCCATGACGGACCGGGTCCAGCGGGAGCGGTCAACGAACCAGCACGCCGGGCGGGTGCTCAGCCCCCGCGCCTGGACGGCGCCGGTCCGGGCGATGTCCCGCATCCTCAACGCCGACGGTTCCCCCCGCATCCCGGCCCCGGCCGGGCCCGGGCGCAGCGGCGTGGTCGACTGCGGCCTCTACGTCGACGGGGAACGCCAGCCCGGCCAGTGGCACTACGCCAACGCGCTGGAGGCGGCCCGCGGGGAGCGCAACGCCTTCGTCTGGCTCGGCCTGCACGAGCCGGAGCTGGCCGAGATGACCGCCATCGCGGAGACGTACGGCCTGCACGAGCTGGCGGTCGAGGACGCGGTCAAGGCCCAGCAGCGCCCCAAGCTGGAGCGCTTCGGCGAGGTCACCTTCCTGGTGCTGCGCACCGCCCGCTACTGCGAGCACGCGGAGCTGACCGAGAACTCCGAGGTGGTCGAGACCGGCCAGGTGATGCTCTTCATCGGGCCGAATTTCCTGATCAGCGTCCGGCACGGCGACGCCTGCCGGCTCGCCCCGGTCCGCGCCGACCTGGAGGCCAAGCGGGACCTGCTGCTGCACGGCCCGTGGGCGGTGGCGTACGCGGTCACCGACCGGGTGGTGGACCTCTACCTGGAGGTGGCCGACCAGCTGGAGGACGACCTGGACGTGCTGGAGGCCGACGTCTTCGACCGGCAGAGCAGCGGCCGGATCCAGCGGATCTACCAGATGAAGCGGGAGCTGGTGGAGTTCAAGCGGGCGGTGATGCCGTTGCAGCGGCCGCTGATGACCCTCACCGCGCAGGTCAACCGGGAGGTGCCGCAGGAGGTTCGGCGCTACTTCCGGGACGTGCAGGACCACCTCAGCCGCACCGTCGAGCAGGTCAACTCCTACGACGACCTGCTCAACTCCATCCTCCAGGCGCGACTGGCGCAGGTCACCGTCGACCAGAACAACGACATGCGCAAGATCGCCGCCTGGGCCGCCATCGCCGCGGTCTGGACCGCGTTCGCCGGGGTCTACGGGATGAACTTCGAGAACATGCCCGAGCTGAAGTGGACGTACGGCTATCCGGGCGTGCTGGCCCTGATGCTCGCCATCTCGCTGGCGCTGTACCGCTGGTTCCGCCGTAACGGCTGGCTCTGACCCGCACGCCGGCGATCCGCGCCGACGCCCGGTCCGGGCCGGCGGGCGCGCGACCGACCCCGGACACGCCGGCGGCGCGGGAGTCGCCTCCCGCGCCGCCGGCGATCCGCCTGGTCAGCGACGGCTGCCGGACTTCGCGCCGTTCTTGCCGAGCGCCTTGCTGAGGTCGTCCGCCGGCCGGCCGGAGACGTCCGTGGCGCCCTCGGCGACCGAGGGGACCTTGTCGTTGGCGTGGATCACCGGCTGGGTGCCGGGGGTGGTGGTCGAGGCGCTGTCGCCACCGGCCACCGGCGAGCTGCCCGCACCGGTGGGGCCACCGGCCGTGCCGGCGCCGCTGGACATCGTGGACGAGTCGGTCACCTTGCCTCCGTTCGCCGACGGGGTCTCGACGACCAGGGTGTCCACCTCGTCGCGGACGGTCTCCACGCCCTGCGTCGGGTCGTACTCCGCCCACTCCTGCTGCTCGCGGCGGCGGCGCATGGCCATCGCGCCGGCCACGCCGGCGACCGCGCCGGCGGCCAGCAGTCCGGTCATCATCGACCCGCTCTTCTTCTGCTTCTTCTTCGCGGCCTTCAGGTTCCTGGCCTTGGCCTTCCTGCTCATCGCCGGCTGCGTGGCGGCGGCCTTCCGGCCGGTGAGGGCCCTGCCCGCCGTCTGCGCCTGGGCGTTGCGGACCGCCAGGGCCAGCGGCGCGAGCGCCGCGACCGTCGACGCGAAACCGCTGGACGCCCGGTCCCGCGCGATGACGGCCCGCGGCCCGACCGTGGCGCCGGCACCCTTCGCCGCGTACGTGGCGGCCTGCCTCAGGTGACCGATGCCCTGGTTCAGCTCAGCCTTCGCGAGCTGTCCCTGGGTCTTGCGCCGCCCGATTCCAAACACGGTCCCACCTCCTGGGAGTTGTTCCTTCGTCATCCTCCACCTTCGGATGCCTCCGCACTGCCAGATCGGGCACATGGGAGGATCCGCATGGAACTGACCAACGAGTGAGGAGTACCCGTGGCCGAGGCTGTCTACGCCACCTTGCACACCAACGCTGGCTCGATCCGGCTGGAGCTCTTCCCCAACCACGCTCCGAAGACCGTCCGCAACTTCGTCGACCTGGCGGAGGGCAACAAGGAATACACCGACCCGCGCACGGGTCAGCCGGGCAGCGGGCCGTACTACGACGGCACCATCTCGCACCGGGTGATCAGCGGCTTCATGGTCCAGATGGGCGACCCGACCGGCACCGGCCGTGGTGGCCCGGGTTACAAGTTCGGCGACGAGTTCCACCCGGAGCTGCGCTTCGACCGGCCGTACCTGCTGGCGATGGCGAACGCCGGGCCGGGCACCAACGGCTCGCAGTTCTTCATCACGGTGTCGCAGACCCCGCACCTCAACAACCGGCACACGATCTTCGGCCAGGTCGCCGACGAGCAGTCGGCGAAGGTCGTGGACGCGATCGCGAACACCCCGACCGGCCCGAGCGACCGGCCGTTGCAGGACGTCGTGATCGAGCGGGTCGAGATCGAGCGCACCTCGGCCTGATCGCCCTGCCGAGGTACCTTTGCACGCATGACTGATCGCCCCGGGCCGGCCGGCGACGCCACCGGCGGGCCGGTGCCGACCACTCCGGTCTGCTACCGCCACTCCGACCGGGAGACGTACGTCCGCTGCACCCGCTGCGACCGGCCGATCTGTCCGGAGTGCATGCGGGAGGCCTCCGTCGGCCACCAGTGCCCGGAGTGCGTGAACGAGGGACGCCGCAGCGTGCGGCCGGCGCGCACCGCCTTCGGTGGCGGTGCCGCCGGCCGCCGCGGCCTCGTCACCCGCACCCTGATCGCGTTGAACGTGCTGGCCATGGTGCTGTCGATCCTCAGCGACCGGGGCGGCGACGCGATGGTCGGCGGCTCCGGCCTGGGCGGGCTGCTCGGCGGGGGCACGCCGTTGACCGAGTGGGGCGCGGTGCTGAGCTACGCCTCCTACGTCCCGTTCGGGGAGCCGCACGGCGTGGCGGCCGGCGAGTGGTACCGCCTGGTCACCGCGATGTTCCTGCACTACGGCCTGGTGCACCTGCTGCTGAACATGTGGGCGCTCTGGGTGCTCGGCCGGGACCTGGAGGCCCTGCTCGGGCCGCTGCGCTTCCTCGGGCTCTACCTGGTCGCCGGCCTCGGCGGCAACGTCGCGGCCTACCTGTTCAGCGAACCGAACGCGGCGTCGGCCGGCGCGTCCACCGCGATCTTCGGGCTCTTCGCCGCGGTCTTCGTGATCATGCGGCGGCTGGGCCGGGACACCTCGGCGATCGTGCCGGTCCTGGTGATCAACCTGATCTTCACCTTCACCGTGCCGAACATCTCCATCCCGGGCCACGTCGGCGGCCTGGTCACCGGCGCGGCGATGGGTTGGGTGCTGGCGTACGCGCCGCGCATGCGCCGGTCGGTCTTCCAGTCCGCCGGCACGGCGGTCATCCTGGTGGCGCTGCTCGGCCTGGTGATCGTCCGCACCGCGATGCTGACCGGCTGAGCCGCTGCCCGATGCTCATCGGCTGAGCCGCTGCTCAGTGGCGGGCGGCAGCCCGGACCGACCGGAGCGTCCCGGCCACCTCGTCGGGTGGGGCGCCCAGGTCGTACCGGCCGAAGAGGTGCAGCGACTCCCCGGCGTCGATCTCCAGGGTCTCGGTGGACAGCCCGAGCCGGGACCGCCGGTCCACCGTGATCGCCTCGACGGCCGGCCAGGGCAGGTGCCGCCGGCCGGCGTACCCGTGGATGACGGTGACCCCGGCCGGGTCGGCGGCGAGGCGGACCGGGGCGAGCAGGTCGCGCAGCGCCCAGCCGACCAGGCCGGCGGCGACCGCGACGGTCAGCGCGGCCTGGACCCGGTCACCGTCGGAGAGCAGCAGGCCGAGCGCGACCAGCAGCACCGCGCCGACCAGCTTCACCACCGGCAGGGCCGGCGGCACCCGCCACTGGTGGGATGGGGACGATGGAGGCTGCACGGGTCCAGCATGCCAGCCGGACGCGGCCACTGTCGGGGGCGGACGACACCGGCTCCCGGAGGACGTAGTATCGACGGCAGCCAGGTTACCGGGGAGTAGATATGAGTGACGCAGTCATTGTCGGCGCGGTACGCACCCCGGTGGGGCGGCGCAAGGGCAGCCTGTCCGCCGTGCATCCGGTCGACCTCTCGGCGCACGTGCTGCGCGCGCTCGCCGAGCGCACCGGCATCGAGCCCGGCCAGGTCGACGACGTGGTCTGGGGCTGCGTGTCCCAGGTCGGCGAGCAGTCCTGGAACATCGCCCGCAACGGCGTGCTCGCCGCCGGCTGGCCCGAGTCGGTCCCCGGCACCACCGTGGACCGGCAGTGCGGGTCCAGCCAGCAGGCGCTGCACTTCGCCGCCGCGGCGGTCGCCTCCGGCCAGGCCGACCTGGTGGTCGCCGGTGGCGTCGAGTCGATGACCCGGGTGCCGATGGGCTCCAGCGTCGCCGGCGGAATGCCCTTCAGCGACCAGCTCCGCGACCGCTACCGGGGCGTCGAGGGCTTCGCCGCCGACGAGCCGCTGCCGTTCAACCAGGGCGTGGGCGCCGAGCTGATCGCCGCGCGCTGGCGCTTCTCCCGTACCCAGCTCGACGAGTTCGCGCTGGCAAGCCACGAGAAGGCGGCCGCCGCGCAGGACGCCGGCGCGTTCGACCCCGAGCTGGCCCCGGTGGCGCTCGCCGACGGCGGCAAGTTCGCCGCCGACGAGGGCATCCGCCGGGACACCTCGCTGGAGAAGCTCGGCGAGCTGAAGACCCCGTTCCGCGGCGACGGCGTGGTCACCGCCGGGTCCGCGTCGCAGATCTCCGACGGCGCGGCCGCGCTCGCCGTCACCACCAGCGAGTGGGCCAGCCGGCACGGCCTGCGACCGCTGGCCCGCATCCACACCGCCGTGGTCGCCGCCGACGACCCGGTCACCATGCTCACCGCGCCGATCCCGGCCACCGCGAAGGCGCTGCGCCGCGCGGGGCTGGGCATCGAGGAGATCGGGGTGTACGAGGTGAACGAGGCGTTCGCCCCGGTGCCGCTGGCCTGGCTGGCCGAGACCGAGGCGGACCCGGACCGGCTCAACCCGCGCGGTGGCGCGATCGCCCTCGGTCACCCGCTCGGCGCCAGCGGCGCCCGGATCATGACCACCATGCTCCAGCACATGCGCGACAACGGCATCCGGTACGGCCTGCAGACCATGTGCGAGGGCGGCGGCATGGCCAACGCCACCATCGTCGAGCTGCTCTGACGGCCCCGGCCACGACGGGCCGTCGCCGGGGCGGGCGGAATACGCGTGACTCCGCCACCGGCGACGGCCTAGATTTCGCGGCGTGACCGAGACCTCGACGCCGCGGACCGACTGGGCCGACCCGCACTGGCAGGCGACCGCCCTGGAGTGGGTGGCCGACCGGCTCGACCGCAGCGGTCGCCGGGTGACCGGCTCGGTCGAACCCCGGGTACGGCCCTGGTCGCTGGTCTGGCGGGTGCCCACCGACAGCGGGGACGTCTGGTTCAAGGCCAACAACCCGGGCACCCGGCACGAGGCGGGGCTCCTGGCCGAGCTGGCCCGGCTCACCCCGGACCGGGTGCTCCACCCGATCGCCGTGGACACCGGGCGCGGCTGGTCCCTGCTGCCCGACGGAGGCCCGAGCCTGCGGGACACGCTCGCCGCCGAGCCGGACCGGTCCCGCTGGGAGCGGCTGCTGCCCGGGTACGCGGCGCTCCAGCTCACCGTCGCGCCGCACGCGCAGCGGCTGCTCGCCCTCGGGGTGCCCGACCACCGGCCGGCGGGGCTGCCGGAACGGTTCGAGGTGCTGCTGGACGACGAAAAGGCGCTGCTGCTCGGCGCGGAGAACGGGATGGACCCGGAACTGCACCAGCGGCTGCGGGCGTACCGGGGGGAGTTCGAGGCGCTCTGCGGGCGGCTGGCGGACTTCGGGGTGCCGGCGAGCATCCAGCACGACGACCTGCACGACGGCAACGTCTTCGTCGCCGCCGACGGGTACCGCTTCTTCGACTGGGGGGACGCCTCCGTCGCCCACCCCTTCGGCACGCTGCTGGTGACGCTGCGCTCCGTGGCGTACGCCGGCGAACTGTCCGCCGACGACCCGGCGCTGCTGCGGCTGCGGGACGCGTACCTGGAGGCGTGGACCGACCGGTACGACCGGGCGGCGCTGCGCGAGGCCACCGAGCTGGCGATGCGGGTGACCACGGTCAGCCGGGCGCTGTCCTGGCAGCGCGCCCTGGTCACCTCCGACCCGGCCCGCGCCGAGTACGCCGAGGCGGTGCCCGGCTGGCTCGGTGAGCTCTTCGCCCCGCTGCCGGTCTGACCGTCCGCTGCCCGGCGTGCGGGACACATGCCGCGGCAGGCTCCGGAATGGACGCTGACGGGGTGGACAGCACGCCGTGGGCCAGGCAGGATTCCCCCCGGTCGGTGTTGAGCGCGTGTCCACGCCCGCTCCGCCGTCCGACGACCTTCACCAGAACGGGGAATCCGTGACGATCACCTCCACTCCGTCGGCTCTGCGTCGGGCCGCCCGTCGAGTGCTCACCGCCGCCGTGGCCGGGATGCTTCTCGCGACCGCGGCGGTCGCCGTACCGAGCGAGCCGGCGCAGGCCGCCGGCTACACCGGACCGCACCCGGGCACCTTCACCGGGCTGGGCTTCGACGCCTGCACCGCGCCGTCGGACGCCCAGATGTCCGCCTGGCTGCAGTCGCCGTACCGGGCGGTCGGCGTCTACATCGGCGGGGTCAACCGGGGCTGCACCCAGCCCAACCTGACCCGGGAGTGGGTGGCGAGCCAGCAGGCGAAGGGCTGGCGGCTCTTCCCGCTCTACGTCGGCCTCCAGGCGCCCTGCACGACCTACCTGCGGCGGATCGACCCGGCGCAGGCGGCGGCCCAGGGTCGGGCGGCGGCCGACGACGCGGCGACGAACGCCCGCAACCTCGGCATCGTCCTGCAGAGCACCATCATCCTGGACATCGAGTACTACAACGCGGGCGACGCCGCCTGCTCGGCCGCGGTGCTCTCGTTCAGCAGCGCGTGGAGCGCCCGCCTGCACGACCACGGCTACCTCTCCGGTCTCTACACCAGCAGCGGCGGGGGCGGTCTCCAGGACCACGTGGCCGCCTACGGGAAGCCGGGCCACGTGTCTCCCGACCTGCTGGACTTCGCCAACTGGGACGGCGTGAAGACGGTGTCCCACCCCACCATCCCGGCGACGTACTGGGTGAAGCGGCGGATGAAGCAGTACCAGGGCGACCACGACGAGACGTGGGGCGGCGTCACGATCAACATCGACAGCAACTACCTCGACCTGGAGCTGCCACCGACGCGGTACCGGTCCGGTGTGGTGACGCCGACCCGCTGACCCGAGCCCGTCCGGCGTCCACTCCGTCCATCCGACGACGGAGTGGACGCCGGCGGGGTGGACAGCCCCCGACCGGGCAGGACCCCCGGTCGGTGTTGAGCGCGTGTCCACGCCCGCTCCGCCGTCCGACGACCCTCACCAGAACGGGGAACCCGTGACGACCACCTCCGCTCCGTCGAGTCTGCGGCGGGCCGCCCACCGGCTGCTGACCGCCGCCGTGGCCGGGATGCTCCTCGCCACCGCCGGGGTCGCCGCCGCCGACCGCCCGGCTCGGGCCGCCGGCTACACCGGGCCGCACCCGGGCAATTTCACGGGGCTGGGCTTCGACACCTGCGCCGCGCCCTCCGGCGCCCAGATGACGGCCTGGCTCCAGTCGCCGTACCGGGCGATCGGGATCTACATCGGCGGGGTGAACCGGGGCTGCGCGCAGGCGAACCTCACCAAGGAGTGGGTGGCCGACCAGCAGGCCAAGGGCTGGCGGTTCTTCCCGCTCTACGTCGGCCTCCAGGCGCCGTGCTCGACGTACCAGCGGCGGATCGACCCGGCGCAGGCGGCGGCGCAGGGGCGGGCGGCGGCCGACGACGCGGTGACCAAGGCCCGGGCCCTCGGCCTCCCGGTGCAGAGCACGATCATCCTGGACATGGAGCGCTACCCCTCGGGCGACGCCACCTGCTCGACCGCGGTTCTGACGTTCACCAGCGCGTGGACCGCCCGGCTGCACGATCACGGCTACCTGTCCGGCCTCTACACCAACACCCGGTCCGCCGGTCTCCAGGACCACGTCGGCGCCTACGCCCAGCCCGGTCACATCCGACCCGACGTGCTGGACTTCGCCAACTGGGACGGCGTGCAGACGACGTCGGACCCGGCCATCCCGGCGAACCACTGGGTGCCGAAGCGGCGGATGAAGCAGTACCAGGGCGACCACCACGAGACCTGGGGCGGTGTCCGGCTCAACATCGACAGCAACTACCTCGACCTCGAGGTGCCGATGACCCGGTACCGGTCGGCGACGGTGACGCCGACCCGGCCCAGTTCCCGCGCCGCCGGGTTCGGTCCGTTCCGCATGACCCGCTGACCCGCTGACCCGCTGACCCGAGCCGTTCTCGCGTCTGTCCCTCCCTTGACGGACAGGCGGTGCGACAGGGGGTCGTGGAACTTCCAAAAGTCGGCAGTGACCCACATCACCCCAGGTCACGGCTCGTTGGGCAGGTCATGGACGTCTTCTCCCGAACGTTCCTCCCGGCCGCCGCCGAGACCGGCCTGGCGGTCCAGACCGTGAGCCGGCACATGCCGATCTTCCGGCAGTGCGTGGGCTCCGGCGACGCCACCATCCTGCTCGCCCGGTGCGGTCGCCCCGACCGGCCGGTGGCCGGCGAATACCTCCTCCTGCTCACCCACCGCCGGATGGTGGTCACCCAGCAGACCCGGGTGCTGCACCGGCTCCGCCTGCACCTCAACACCGAGCTGCGCGAGCTGAGCAACGTCACCTGGAGCCCGGACCCGCGCTCGCAGTCGGTCGACCTGGCCGCCACCGCGATCGACGGCGTCCGCGAGCGGTTCGTCATCCACACCCAGCACCCGAAGCAGGTGTGGCAGCTCGACACGCTGCTCAACCACGCGTTCCGTACCCGGCTGCGCACGCCGAAGGAGCGGGTCGTCGCCACCATCGGCGAGGCGCCCGCCACCGCCGGTGGTCCGGCGCTGCGGCCCGTACCGGCCCGCTGACCGCATCCTTACCTGACCCGAACACAGCCGTACGTCGCCGGTGACCGCCGGTCGGTCATCATGGGCCGGTGACCGTCGACGCCCCGCAGCGCGGACTCGTCCTCGTGGTGGAGGACGAGCCGGCCATCGCCGACCTGGTCCGGCTCTACCTGGTCCGGGACGGCTTCGGCGTGCACCTGGAACGGGACGGCACGGCCGGCCTGGCCGCCGCCCGCCGGTTGCGCCCGGTGGCCTGCGTACTCGACATCACGCTGCCCGGCCTGGCCGGCACGGAGATCTGCCGCCGGCTGCGCGAGGCCGGCGACTGGACGCCGGTCATCTTCCTCACCGCCCGCGACGACGAGGTCGACCGGATCGTGGGGCTGGAACTCGGCGCGGACGACTACGTCACCAAGCCGTTCAGTCCCCGGGAACTCGTCGCCCGGGTCCGCGCGGTGCTGCGCCGCACGGCCGGCGCGCCCGAGGGGCTGGAGCGTGCCCGGACGGTCGGCGCGGTCACCCTCGACCCGGCCCGCCGCACGGTCACCGCCGGCGGCGCCCCGGTCCAGCTCACCTCCACCGAGTTCGACCTGCTCGCCCACCTGATGGCCCGACCGGGCCGGGTCTTCACCCGGGAGGAACTGCTGGCCGGGGTCTGGGGGTACGCGGCGCACGCCGGCACCCGCACCGTCGACGTGCACGTGGCGCAGGTTCGGGCCAAGCTCGGCGCGGCCAGTGTGATCCGCACCCACCGCGGCGTCGGGTACGCGGCCGATGGCTGACCCCGGCCGACCGCGCCCCGACCGGCCGCACGAGCCCACCGTAGCGCTGCCGGTGCTCGGGCCCCGGCCCGCCCCTGCGCCCCGGCGTCGCCGGATCACCGACACCCTCACCACCCGCGCGGTCCTGGTCACCTGCGCGGTGGCGCTGGTCTCCGTGCTGGTCACCGCCCTGGTCGCGGTCCCCCTCGCGGTACGCGGCGCGGAGCGCCGCGACCAGGCGGCGCTCGCCGCGCAGGCCCGCCTCGCCGCCGACGTGCTGCGGGTACGCCCGGTGCGGCAGCGGGACGCCGCCGGGGACCGGCTGATCCGCCAGCTCCGCCAGCAGGAGATCGAGGTGTACGTCGTGCGGGCCGGCACGGTCGACCGCCCCGGGCTGCCCCGGCAGGTGGTGAACCGGATCTCCGCCGGCAAGGACGTCTCCGGTCGCCGGCTGGTCGACGGCCGGCGCGCCCTGGTGGAGGGGCGGGCCCTGCCCGACGGGGACGGCGTGGTGCTGACCCGCGCCACGACCAGCGGCCCCTGGCGGGGAGTGCTGCGCAGTCTCTGGCTGCCGCTGCTCGCCGGGCTCGCCGCCGGGGTCGCCGCCGGACTGCTCCTCGCCCGCCGGCTGGCCCGGCCGATCCGGCACGCCGCCGACGCCGCCGCCCGGCTGCGCGCCGGCGACCGGGCGGTACGCGTACCGGTGGAGCCGCCGGACGAGGTCGCCGACCTGGCGTACGCCCTGAACGGGCTGGCCGCCGCGCTGGCCACCAGCGAGGGACGGCAACGGGAGTTCCTGCTCTCCGTCTCGCACGAGCTGCGCACCCCGTTGACCGCGATCCGGGGCTGGGCCGAGGCGCTGGCCGACGGGGTGATCGGCGCGGACGAGGCGCCCGGCACCGGGCGGACCATGCTCGCCGAGGCGGAGCACCTGGACCGGCTGGTCAGCGACCTGCTGGCGCTGGCCCGGCTGGAGGCGGCGGACTTCCCGCTGGAACCGGTCCCGGTCGATCTCACCCGGCTGGCCGCCGACGCCGAGCGCACCTGGTCGGACCGGTGCGCGGCGGTCGGCGTGCCGTTCCGCCTGGAGGCGCCGGACACGCCGGTGCCCGCGTACACCGATCCGGGACGGATCCGGCAGGTGGTGGACGGACTGCTGGAGAACGCGCTGCGGGTCGTACCTCCGGGGGCGCCGGTGGTGCTCGCGGTCCGGCCGGCGGGCGCGGACCCGGCGGCCGGCGGGGTGATGGAGGTCCGCGACGGCGGGCCCGGCTTCACGGACGACGACCTGGCGGTGGCCTTCGAGCGCGGGGCGCTGCACCAGCGCTACCGGGGGGTGCGCAAGGTGGGCAGCGGACTCGGGCTGGCGCTCGCCGCCGGCCTGGTCCGCCGGCTGGGCGGCGAGATCGTCGCCGGGCACGCCGTCGAGGGCGGGGCGGCGTTCACCGTCCGGCTGCCCGCCCATCCTTACCTGACCCGAACATCGGCCTGACGCGGCGCCCATCGGGCCGCGCGACGCTGAGAGCACCACGGACGAGAGGGAGTGTCATGGCACGTCAGGGATTCGCCGTCGCCACCACGTCGCTGCTCGCGGCGGTCGCGCTGGGCCTCACCGGCTGCGGCCCGGCCCAGGTCGCCGACGGTACGGCGCAGCAGGCCGCGGTCGACGTCGCCGCGGCGATGGGCGTGGAGGGACAGGCGCTCGCCGCCATGGGCTTCGACCCGACCGAGCTGGAGCTGGTGGCCGCTCCCGCGCCGTCGGCCTCCGGATCGGCCGAGGCGGAGGCCGGCCCGAAGGGCAAGCGCGGTGAGCGGGCCGAGGAGTGGCGCAAGCGCCGCCAGGCCCGGGTGCTGCTGCGGAAGAACACCCTGCACGGCGAGGCCGTCGTGCAGACCAGGGACGGCGGCACGAAGACGGTCGTGGTGCAGCGCGGCGAGGTCACCGCGGTCGACGGTGACTCGGTGACCGTCAAGTCCACCGACGGCTTCACCCTGACCTGGACGTTCGGCGACAAGCTCCGGGTGATCGAGCGGCGTACGACGATCCAGTCGAGCGACGTCAAGGTCGGCACGAGGATCGGGGTCGCCGGCGCCAAGGACGGCGACGCCACCGTCGCCCGCC
Source organism: Micromonospora sp. U56 (assembly GCF_018070095.1). NCBI lineage: Bacteria > Bacillati > Actinomycetota > Actinomycetes > Micromonosporales > Micromonosporaceae > Micromonospora > Micromonospora sp. U56. The sequence goes on along the minus strand of NZ_JAGPYL010000002.1, from coordinate 57,007 downwards.
TGATCGTGGTGCCGTTCAAGCAGCAGTAGTTCGGGCAGCCCCGCCGACGGAGCCGGCGCGGACCACCGCGCCGGCTCCGCGCGGTCAGTAGACCCGGGACCCGATGAAGTCGTCGTGCCCGTAGCCGACGGGGTTGGCGAACGACCGGGACTCGAAGGACCACTGCTGCCGGCTGCTGGTGGAGCAGCCGGCCAGCCGCAGCCGCGGGGTGCCCAGCCACGGGTTGTCGAACGCCACGCAGAGGTTGGTCGCGCCGGCCGGCTTGAGCTGGTTGGCGGCGAAGACGAACTTCTGGTTGGCACCGCCGTGGCAGTCATGGATGTTGACCGCGGTGCCGGCGGTCAGCGAGCCGCCCGCCACGTCCAGGCAGCGGTCGTGCGACAGCTCCGAGTGCAGCGACCGGCGGCCCGGGTCGTACCAGAAGCCCTGGTTACGGCCACCGTGGCAGCCGTACGACTGCTGGACGGTGCCATTGCGCGAGTCGTACCCCCGGCCGTCCACACAGGTGCCGGTGGCGGCGTTGCGCAGTTGCTTGAACTCCAGCAGCCCGGGCTGGAGCAGGCCGTTGCCGGTGCTGGCCGGGTCGACGCAGGTCGCCCGCTGGAGGCCTGCGTTCCAGAACTGGGTGATGCACTGGGCGAACATGCCGTGCCCGCGGATGTTGGGGTGGAACGACTGCCGGGCGGCGTTCTCGTCCCAGATCCCCACCTCGATGTAGAGGCCGCGGACCGAGGTGTTGTCGGTGCAGACCTCGTGGCCGTGGAAGAGCCGGCTGGCGTCGAGGTAGCGGGTGCCGGTGTTGGTGGCGGCCGCCCGCAGCGCCGACTCGAACAGCGGCACCGCCTTGTTCCGTGCGAACGCGGCGTCGGCCAGGTAGAGCAGGCAGCCGCCCGCGTACCAGCCGGGGAAGTTCGGGTTGTCCTCCACGTCCGGGCTGCCCGGGCTCGGGTACGACATCAGCACCAGCTCGTAGTCCGACCCCAGGTAGCCGGCGTCGGTCATGGTCCGCCGGATGTCGGTGAGCGCGTCCTCGACGGCCCGCCGGCTGCCGTCGGTGCGGATGGTCCACTGGTCGGTGTAGGTCGGGTAGCAGGGGCCCTGGAAGAAGACCCGGCGGATGGTGCAGTCGGTGGCCACCGGACCGAACTGGATGGTGCCGTCGCCGTTCGCGCCGACCACCACCCAGATCAACCTGATGTGCGTGTTGCGCGCCTTGATGGCCAGGTAGTCACCCTGGTTGAGCTCGTTGTGCTGGGTGGGCCCGCCCCGGATCAGGTTCCACGGGGTGGCGCCGGAGCAGGCGATGTTGTACTTCTCGTCGGCGGCTATGCCGGTGCGGAACACCGCCTGGTCGTACGAGCGGTCGCACCAGTTGCCGTTCTGGTGGGTGCCGGGCACGTAGTTGCCCACACCCTCGCCGGAGATCTCGCTGTCGCCCATGGTGACCAGGGCGGTGCGGCGCTGCTCGAGCGGGCGGATCGCCGGTGCGCCGTAGAGCGCGGTGGCCTCGGCGGCGCGGATCGCTTCGAGGTTCGTCGGGAGTGGCTGGACGGTCGGGCGGTCGGCGGCGGCTGCGGGGGAGGCCGGCCCGAGGAGCAGGGGCAGGACGAGCGCGGCGGCGGAGACGACGGTCAGTGCCCGTCGGATCCCCGGTGCGCGCCTGGTGGGGGTGCCAAGCATCGACGCACTCCTTTCGGCTCGATCGTGGGATGTCGATCGAGTTACCGGACGGTAACGCGGGCGATGCACGGATGTGAATATGTCTCGGAAAGGTTTCCGCCATCTGCGCGGCGCGGGCAGGGCGCGGTGGTGGGGCGGTCAGCGGCCGGGCGGCAGGGCGTAGCCGACGTAGTCGCGGAACTCCAGGGTCCAGCCCGCCGGCACCAGCTTGGCGCACGCAGTACGGCTGCCGGTGCAGACGATCGCGTCCACCGAGGCCGGGTCGGCCGGCGGCCGCTCCGGCAGCACCGACTGCAACGCCACCAGCTCCGGCGAGCGACCCTCCCCGTCGTGCAGCAGCAGCCACCAGGGGTACTCCCAGTTGTCGTTCTGCTGCACCAGGCCGATCCGGCGGGCGTCGCTCACCCGTACCGCCGCCGCGGCCCAGCGGAACTCCTCGGCCCACTGCGGCCGGCGCAGGAAGCGCGTGTCCCACTCGGAGGTGGTGAAGACCGAGCCGGCGCCGACCAACCGGCGCGGGAAGCCGTACGACAGGGCCAGCACGCCGGCGAGCGCGGAGGCGGCCAGCATGCTCACCACCAGCCCGACCGCCACCGACCGCCGCCCGGGCCCGAGCCGGCGCCGCAGCAGCGCGTCCAGCCAGAGCCCGGCCAGCGGCACGGCGGCCACCAGCGCGTAGAGCAGCAGCCGGTTCCCCCAGGGCTGCCACTTGATCGTCGCGGTGTGCAGCCCGACGGCCACCACCACCGCGACCGCGTACGCCCGCAGGGCCGCCGGCCCGGTCAGGCTGATCCGGGCCGGCCGGGCCAGCGCGAACACCGCCCCCAGCAGCGCCAGCGTGCCGGCCAGCGGAAACGCCACCCGGTCCTCGTCCGGGTACCAGGCCGGCACCGGGAACACCTCCCGGCCGAAGGTGATCGCGCGGTCCTGCGGATCGACGCCGATCGCCCGCGAGCCACCCGTGATCGCCCCGGCCATGCCGGCGCGCAGCGGTGCGAGCGGGGTATCGAACGCGGTGTTGCCGATCCGCAGCGCGTTGACCAGGATCGACGCCGGGTCGTGCCGTTCCATCGGGATGGACTCGCGGAGCCGGGGCGGGCCGAGCGGGTGACCGAACTCGACGGTCACCCGGGCCAGGAACGGGCCCACCACCGCCGCGGCCACCAGCAGCACCAGCAGCGATCCGGCGACCGTCCGCGCCACCCCGGCGGCGCCACGACCCTCCCCGGCAGACGCCGCACCGGCCGACGCCGAGCCCGTCGGCGTCACGCCCGCCGGCGTCGAGCCCACCAAGCCCGAGCCCGCCGGCACCGAGCTGGCCGACCCGGAGTCCGCCAACTCCGAGCCCGCCAAGCCCGCCGGCATCGGGCTGGTCGATGTCGAGCCCGCGCCGCCCGATGTCGAGCCCGGGTCCGCCGACTCCCGGCGGAACGCCAGCCGGAGCTGGGCGACTCCCCAGAGCACCAGCAGCGGTCCGACCGCGAGCAGGCCGCTGGTCTTGGTCAGCGCGGTCAGGCCGGTGGCCGTGCCGAGCGCCAGCAGGCTCCCGACGTCCGCGCGCCGGCGCAGCCCGTCCAGCGCCAGCGTCCCGGCGCACCCGGCCCAGGCGGCGGCCACCAGGTCGGTCTGGGTGCTGGTCGCCTGAAGCGCCACCATCGGCGTGGTGGCCAGCAGGAACGCGGTGAGCAGCTGGGCCCGCCGCCCACCGCCGAGCTGCGCGACGACCCGGGTCGCCACCACCAGGCAGCCCAGCGCGGCGGCCCACTGCACCAGGTTGTGCAGCGCGTCACCACCGGTCAGCAGGCGCAGGTGCAGCAGCAGGTACTCCGCGCCCGGCGGGATGGTCACCTGCCGGTGGATCGCGGTGGGCCAGAAGTCCAGGCTGCCCTGGGCGACCCAGTGCTCCACCTTGGGCAGGTGGTAGGTCTGCGAGTCGAAGTTGTTGGGCTCGGCGAGCAGCGCGACGAGCAGCTCCACCAGCACCAGCCCGGCGACCGTGCCGGCCAGCAGCCGCTCGCCCCGGCTCGCCGTACCCCGGAAGTGGGCCAGCCGGGTCCGGACGCCGGCCAGGGCCGACGCGAGGCCGTCCGGCACGGACGCCGGGGGCGCCGCGACGCCGGGCGGGCCGGCGGGGGAGATCGGCGTGGCGGCCGGGCCGGTGCCGGACGCCGGGGCGCCGGTCGCCGCCCCGACGAGCGTCCCGGCCCGGGTGGCGGGCGCCACCGCGGCGGACGCCACGGCCGCTCGGCGCTGCCACGGGCGGGCGGCCGCCACGGTAACAGCGACGAAGAGCAGCCAGGCCGCGGCGACGGCCGGCAGGGTGAGCGCGCGCAGCGCGCCCAGCAGTTCCACGGTGAGTACGGCGAAGACGCCGGTCAGCAGCGCGGCGCGGACCACGGCCAGGCGCAGCGGGGCGACCGCGTCCGGGCGGCGGCTCCACAGCACCGAGGTGAGCACCACGAACGCGGCGACGGGCGCCACCACGACCATCCAGCCGGCTGCCGACATGGGCGGAAGTTAACACCATGTTCCTGAAGGGTGGGTGCCCCCTGGCCGTGGTGGCGGCCTCCCTGGCGCTGAGCAGCCAGGCTAGGCTAGGGCCGACTTACTGTCGCCACCGTGGAGATCCCCGTGAAGCTCTCGATCCTCATGCCGGTCTACAACGAGGAAGAACGCATCGCGGATGCCCTCAAGCAGGCATTGGCGGTCGATTACCCGTGCGAGATCGAGCTGGTCGTGGTCGACGACGGCAGCCGGGACGGCACCGGTGAGATCCTCGGCCGGGCCGACGACGCGCGACTGCGGGTCATCACCCACCAGCGCAACGCGGGCAAGGGCGCGGCCATCAAGACGGCGGTGGACAGCGCCGAGGGTGAGTACATGGTCATCCTCGACGCCGACCTGGAGTACGACCCGCAGGACATCCCGCGCCTGCTCGACCCGGTGCTCGACGGCCGTGCCACGGTGGTCTACGGCAATCGCACCTTCGGCAGCCACAGCGCCTACAGCTTCTGGTACGTGATGGGCAACAAGGGCGTCACGATGGCCGCCAACGTGCTGTTCAACTCCTACATCGGCGACCTGGAGACCTGCTTCAAGCTGATGCCGGTCGAGCTCTACCGCTCCCTCGACGTCCGGTCCCGCGGCTTCGGCATGGAGGCGGAGGTGACCGGCAAGCTGCTGCGCCGCCGCATCCGCCCGTACGAGGTGCCGATCAGCTACCGGGCGCGCGGTCGCGAGGAGGGCAAGAAGATCACCTGGAAGGACGGCGTCGAGGCGCTCTGGATCCTCGGCCGGGAGCGCACCCGCCGCCGTCCCGCCGGCTCAGCCCCGCGCTGACACCGTCCGGAGGAAACTGTCGACCGAGCGGCGCAGGCCGTCGGCGTCCAGCCCGTGCCAGCGGCTGTGGTCCTCCGCCGTGCCGTAGCGCCGCAGCTCCGACCGGGCCACGCCGAGGCTGAGCAGCCGGTGCGGGCGGTCGGCCAGTGCCTCCGACACCACCCGGGCCGAGGTGCCGGCCAGGTAGGGCTCGACCAGGATCACCTCCGTGCCGGCCAGCTCCCGCAGGCCGGCGGTGTCGAATGGCCGCGGCCGGTGGGTGTAGGCCACCGTCACCGGCAGGTCGGCCACCGCCGCGAGCGCCGCGTCCAGCACCGGCCCGACGGCCACCAGCAGAGCCGCGCCGGGTCCGGCGTCGCGGAGCACCCGCAGCGCGCCGTCCCCGCCGTACGGGCGGGTGTTGCGCTGCGTCGACAGCCGCAGGTACGCCGAGTCCTGCCCGCACACCACGTCGCGCAGCAGCCCCGGCACCTCGTCCGGGTGGCCGGGCACGTGCACGGTCCAGCCGTGCAGCGTGTCGAGCAGGCTGACGTCCGCCGGGCTGAGGTGCGTCCGGCCCGCCGCCGCCCGGTCGTACGACGCCCCGACGCTGACCAGCACCGCCCCCACCCCCTGGTGGTCGAGGTCCAGTTTGATCTGCTCGTACGCCCGCTCGACGAGGAACGGGGCGTAGCTGTGCACGATCGGGCGTTGCCCGGTCAGCGCCAGTCCGCCGGCCACCCCCACCATCAACTGCTCCCGGATGCCGACGTTGAGCACCCGGTCGGGGTACCGGCGGGCGGCCGGGGCGAACGCCGCGGCCGAGATGTCCGCCAGCACGACGGTGGTACGCGGATCCGCCAGCAGTTCGGTCGCGCTGGCGACGAAGGTCTCCCGCATGCTCTCACTCCCCGTTCTCGACGACCGCGACGACGACGTGCGGCCGGTGCTTCTGGTGCCCGGTGAGGGCGGCGTGCAGGGCGTCGTGGTCGCGTCCGTCGACGGTGGCGGCGGTCCAGCCGTTGACGGTGAACCGGCTGGCCACCCCGCCCGGCCAGCCGTGGCTGGCGGAGCGGTTGTCCAGCACGATCGCGGTCAGGTTGGCCAGCCCGGTCGCCCCGGCGTAGGCGATCGCCTCGTGGTTGGAGCCCTCGTCCAGTTCGGCGTCGCCGAGCAGGACGTACACCCGGGAATCGGTGCGACCCTGGGCGCGCAGTCCCAGCGCGGTGCCCACGCCCAGCCCGAGGCCGTGGCCGAGCGAGCCGGAGCCGATCTCCACGCCGGGCACCAACAGCCGGTCCGGGTGGTCGCCGAGGCGGCTGTCCGGGCCGCCCTGGTCGTCGAGCCAGGCGGCCGGGACGAAGCCCTTCGCGGCGAGCACCGCGTAGTAGCCGGCGACGGCGTGCCCCTTGGAGAGCAGGAAGCGGTCCCGTTCCGGGTCGTCCACGATCTGCGGGGCGATCCGGAGGATCCGGTCGTACAGCACCCAGAGCACGTCGACGGTCGAGTACACGTTGGGGCCGAACTCGCGGCCGGCGCGCAGCCGCTCCAGCGGTGCGGTGACCGGACCCGGTACGGGTCGGGCGGTGGCGGTCGTGGTGGTCATGCGGCTAGCCTGCAAGTTGAAGTCAACTTCAACTCAAGGCGACTGATGCACGAATCACTCACCATCGGGCAACTCTCCACCCGCAGCGGCGTGGCCCCGTCCGCGCTGCGCTACTACGAACGGCTCGGCCTGATCCGCGCCGAACGCACCGGCGGCAACCAGCGCCGGTACCCGCGCACCGAGCTGCGCCGGGTGGCGTTCGTCCGGATCGCCCAGCAGGTCGGCATCTCGCTGGAGGAGATCCGCGAGGCGCTCGACTCGCTGCCCGCCTCCCGTAACCCCACCCCCGACGACTGGGCCGCCCTGTCCCGGGTCTGGCGGGAGCGGCTCGACGAGAAGATCCGGCTGCTCGGCAAGCTCCGCGACGACCTGGACGGCTGCATCGGCTGCGGCTGCCTGTCGTTGCAGCGCTGCAGCCTCTACAACCCGGGCGACTCGCTCGCCGGCGAGGGGCCCGGCGCCCGGCTGGTGCTGCCCCGACCGGGAAACGGTGCCGTCACGGCGTCGTGAGCAGCACCTTGCCCACGTGCTCGTTCGACTCGACCAGCCGGTGCGCCTGCGCCGCCTCGGTCATCGGCAGCCGCCGGTCCACGATCGGCCGGATCGTGCCGGCCTCCACCAGCGGCCAGACCTGCTCCCGGACGCCCCGTACGATCTCCGCCTTGTCGTCCAGTGGGCGGGAGCGCAGCGCGGTCGCGGCCACCGAGGCCCGCTTGGCCAGCAGCGCACCCAGGTCCAGCTCGGCCTTGCGGCCGCCCTGCATGCCGATCACCACCAGCCGACCGCCGTCGGCCAGCGCCGCCACGTTCCGGCCCAGGTAGGAGGCGCCCATGATGTCGAGGATGACGTCCGCGCCGCGACCGTCGGTGACCCGGCGGACCTCCGCCACGAAGTCCTGCTCCCGATAGTCGATCGTGTGCGCGGCGCCCAGCTCCCGCAGCCGGTCGTGCTTGGCCGCACGGGCGGTCACCGCCACGGTCGCGCCGAGCGCCACCCCGAGCTGGACGGCGAAGGTGCCGATCCCGCTGCCACCGCCGTGCACCAGCAGCGTCTCGCCCCTGCCGAGTCGGGCCAGCCGCACCACGTTCGACCAGACCGTGCAGGCCACCTCCGGCAGCGCCGCCGCGTCGACCAGGTCCACACCGGCCGGCACCGGCAGCAGCTGCCCGGCCGGCACGGCCACCCGCTCCGCGTACCCGCCGCCGGCCAGCAGCGCGCAGACCTCCTGGCCGACCTCCCACCCGGTCACGCCCGGGCCGACCGCGGCGACCACCCCCGAGCACTCCAAACCGGGGTACGCGGGCGCGCCCGGCGGCGGCGGGTAGTGCCCCTGCCGTTGCAGCAGGTCGGCCCGGTTCACCGCGCTGGCCCGCACGTCGACCACCACCTCACCCGGGCCGGGCTCCGGGTCGGGCACCTCCGCCCAGACGAGTGCCTCGGGTCCGCCGGGTTCCGGAATCGTGATCGCGTGCATGGCCCAGTCTTACCCGATCCGCCCCTCGCCGGACGCCCGGGCCCGGATCTCGTCCACCGTCCGCGCCGAGCGGGACGGTTGTCGGGCCAGCTCCAGCCACTGTGGACGCCGCCGGCTGCCGCGATCGCGCTGATCAGGACGATCGTCGGTGTCTCTCACATCGGGGCATCCTCGCAATAGGGGTGGGAGGCCCGTTCCTGCTTGCGGCGTCCGTGGCAGACTAGGCACCGGCCGTACACCCGAGGGTGACGGTCCGGGAGGGTTCGCCTAGTGGCCGATGGCGCTGGTCTTGAAAACCGGTAGGGCGGCAACGTCCTCGTGGGTTCGAATCCCACACCCTCCGCCCCTCGGAACAGCAGAAGCGCCCCCTGAACAGCGCAAAGGCCGGTCAGGGGGCTGCGGGCGTGGCTGCTCGGCCCGATCCAGCATGATGGTCGCCGTGCGCTATTTGATCTCTCACCCCGACGCGTTGGCCGAGCTCGGCGACCTGGACGTCGCGCTCTACGACGGCACTCAACCCGTGCCCGAAAATCTGGACGATGTCGAGTTCTATGCGGTTCCGTACGGGATCATTGATCCGCGCTTCTGCGAGCCGATCGCCCGGATGCCCCGGCTCACAGTGGTGCAGACCGTGACCGCCGGCTACGACCATGTCCTGCCGTACCTGCGGCCCGGCCTGACGCTGGCCAACGGCCGGGGCGTGCACGACGCGGCCACCGCCGAGCTGGCCGTGGCGCTCACCCTTGCCGCCCGGCGCCGGCTGCCGGACTTCGTCCGGGCGGGGGGCGAGGGCCGCTGGGCCTCGGGTTGGTCGACCGGGCTGGCTGACGCCCGGGTGCTGATCGTCGGCTACGGCTCGATCGGGGCCGCGATCGAGCGCCGGCTGGCCGGGTTCGAGGTGGAGATCAGCCGGGTGGCCCGGAGCGCCCGCCCCGGCGTCCGGCCGGTTTCCGAACTTCCGGAGCTGTTGCCACGAGCGGATGTCGTCATCGTGGCCACGCCGTTGACCCCGGAGACCGAGGGCCTGGTGAACAAGGACTTCCTCGCCAGAATGGTCGACGGCGCCCTGCTGGTGAACGTGTCACGGGGGCGGGTGGTGGACACCGAGGCGCTGCTCGCCGAGCTCGGCGCGGGCCGGCTGCACGCGGCCCTGGACGTCACCGAACCCGAGCCGCTGCCCGCCGACCACCCGCTGTGGTCCGCACCGAACGTCCTGATCAGCCCGCACGTCGGCGGCCTGACCGCCGCGTTGGCGCCCCGGGCCCGCCGGCTGCTGGTCGACCAGGTCCGGCGGTACGCGGCGGGCGAGCCGCTCGCGAACGTGGTTGTCGGGCCGTAACACTTTGCCTCGGGTCTCGTCGCCGCTCACCCCGGGCTGCCGAGCCAGGCGACCGCGTCATGCGCTACGGCGCTTCAGCAGGCTCTGCTCGGCCTGCCGCAGGCGTTCCTCCCGCTCGGCGGCCTCGTGGGTGGCGCGGATGAGCTGGTCGATCTCGCCCGAGTAGGTCGCGTAGTAGCGCAGTGCCGTCGCGATCTGCTCCCGGCCGAGCCCGGTGACCTCCGTCAGCTCCGCCGCCAACTCCTCGCCCTCGAGCTCGGGTGACTCCGCCCGCACCGCGTGCAGGGCGCCGATCACCTCCCAGACGTCCGGGCCTCCGTTCAGCGCCGCCCGCCGGCCCGCCGGGCCGGACCGGAAGATCACTCCGGGATGTTCGTACGTGCGGAGCGACTCGTCGACGAACATGTTGGCCACCGAGGAGGACGAGGAGCCGGGGTGTTCCCGGACGTACCGGTCCAGGCGGGCCAGCACCGCCTCGTCGAAGCGCACCGAGCGGGGACTACTCATGACTACAGTGTAGTCGCAGGTCGAGGTGCTCGGAGGGATCCGGACGTGGCGTCGCTTTCGGTTCGTTCGGGCGCGGCGGCGGGGTAAGAAGGGCGGAGGACATCACGCGCACCGGAAGGACCCCCGATGACCCTGGAACGACCGATCGCCCCGGACCCGTACGAGCTGCTGCCGACCGTTTCGTCGTTCAACCTGACCAGTGCCGACGTGCACAACGGCGAGCCGATGGATGCGCGGTACGCGCACGGCAGCACCGGCGGCGAGAACGTCTCCCCGCACCTGGCCTGGTCGGACTTCCCGGCCGAGACGAAGAGCTTCGTGGTGACCTGCTTCGACCCGGACGCCCCGACCGGCAGCGGCTTCTGGCACTGGGTGCTGGTGAACCTGCCGGCGTCGGTGACCGAGCTGCCCACCGGGGCGAAGGAGGCCGACCTCGGCGGCGCGTTCAGCGTCCGCAACGACTACGGCGACACCGGCTACGGCGGCGCCGCCCCGCCGCCCGGGGACCGCCCGCACCGGTACGTCTTCGCGGTGCACGCGCTGGACGTCGAGCGCCTCGACGTCGGCCCCACCGCCAGCCCCGCCTACGTCGGCTTCAACCTGGCCTTCCACACCCTGGCCCGGGCGGTCATCCGCCCGACGTACCAGATCAAGGAGTGACCCGGGCCCGCACGATGCCGTGGGTGGCCTCCCCCGATCGGCGGGAGGCCACCACGGATTGCAGGATTGCCGGCCCCCGACCAGGTCGGGCCGGCGGCCGGGGTCAGTCCGGGACGCGGGCGACGGCGAAGACGGACTGGCCGAACGGGGGGCGGATCCGCTGCTCGGCGGCCTTGGTCGCCGGCAGCACCAGGGTGTCGTAGACCTTGACCATCGGGCCCTCCTTCGGCATCAGCCGGAAGACCTTGGTCGCCATGAAGTACCCGATCAGGCCGAGCGCGTTGGCGTAGTGCATGGTCTCGACCGTCAGCCCCGCCTCGGTCATGGCCGCCGTCAGGGTCTTCTTCGTGTAGCGGCGCACGTGCCCGGTGGCGATGTCGGCCGGGCTCATCGCGAACTGGAAGGCCGGCACGATGATGATCACCGCGCCGCCGGGCCGGACCAGGTCGCGCATGCTGCGCAGCGCGCCGACGTGGTCCTCGATGTGCTCCAGCACGTTGTACGAGACGGCCGCGCTGTAGTCGCCGCGCTCGGGGTGCGGCAGCAGCATCTGCCGTACCTCGATGGCGGGCTCGTCGGCCAGCCGCTCCTTGAGCTGGACCAGCCGGTCCGGGTCGGCCTCGGTGGCGGTGAAGCGGGGGACGTGCCGCGACCACTCGAGCGCGTAGTCGCCGAGCCCGCTGCCGATCTCGATGGGGTTGTCACCGAGGTGGGGCACGGCCAGCTCGACGAACCAGCTCCGGTGGTTGACCGCCGTCGCGAGGCCCTCCAGGACCTCGGACTGGACGCGCTGATCCCCAGTGATTTCTGCCATGCGTCGATTCCTCACGATATGACTCGACCCGCGCCTGGACCGACAGAGTGAATCATCCGCGTCAGCGGCGGAGGAAACGGGGGACCGTGGTGGCCGAAATGCGGTCGGGTTTGGGCACGTGATCGGGGGTCGGCGAACCCGGCACATAGTACGCAGTCCTCCGAAACATGTCACGTCACCGCCATAAGCCAACTACGCTCCGAATTGTCATGACTACTCCCGAATCGGGCCCCGAGGTCGAGCGACCCGGCGTCGGGGACGCCGAGGTCGGCGACGACCACGGCGTACGGTGGCGGGAGGGTTGGCGGCGGGACGTCGCCGCGATGCTCGGCTTCGTGCTGCTGGCACTCTGGGTGACTCTGCGACTCTGGTCGCGCCCCGGCGGCGGGCTGCGGGACAACCGGTCCGACCAGTCGCAGTTCGAGTGGATGATGGCCCACGGCGCCCGGGTCGTGACCGAATTCGCCTACCCGTTCGCGTCCGACCGGATGAACGTGCCCGACGGTGTGAACCTGATGGCCAATACCTCCGTATTGTCCATTTCGATACCAATGACGCCGGTCACCGTTCTCTTCGGGCCGCAGTGGTCTTTTCTGCTCTTTCTCACCCTGGGAATGGCCGCCACCGGGACCGCCTGGTACTTCTTCCTCTCCCGGGTGGTGACCCGGTCCCGGGGCCCGGCGTGGCTGGGCGCCGCGTTCTGCGCGTTCGCCCCGGCGATGGTGTCGCACGCCAACGCCCACCCGAACATCGTGTCGCAGTTCGTCGTCCCGCTGATCGCCTGGCGGGCCCTGCGGCTCGCCGAGCCCGGCCGGTGGCTGCGCAACGGCCTCCTGCTCGGCCTGCTGATCGTCTGGCAGGCCTTCATCAACCTCGAGATCCTGCTGATGACCGCGATCGCGCTGGGCGTGGTGGTGGCCGCGCTCGCCATCGGCCGGCCCGAGCTGCGCCGCGGCACGCGCACTTTTCTGGCCGGGCTCGGGGTCGCCGCCGTCCTCTCCGCCGTGCTGCTGGCGTACCCGCTCTACGTGCAGCTCTTCGGGCCCGGCTCGTACCACGGGCTGTCCCGGCTGATCCGGGGCTACCGCACCGACCTGGCCGCCTTCGTGGCGTACTCGCGCGAGTCGCTGGCCGGTGACGTCCGCTCCGCCAGGCCGCTGGCCAAGAACGCGACCGAGGAGAACGCCTTCTTCGGCTGGCCGCTGGTGGTCCTCACCGTCGCCCTGGTCTGGTGGTTGCGGCGCAGCGCGCTGGTGCTCGGCCTGGCGGTCCTCGCCGTGCTCTTCGCGGTGCTCTCGCTCGGCCGGGAGATCCAGCTCAACGGCCGGGACACCGGCGTGCCCGCCCCGTGGGCGCTGCTGGAGGACCTGCCGCTGCTGCACTCCGTGGTGCCCACCCGCTGGTCGCTGGCGGTCACGCCGGTCGTCGGGGTGCTGCTCGCGCTCGGTGCGGAACACGCCCGCCAACTGGTCCGCCGGTACCCGGGCACCCGGACGCAGATCCGGTTCGCCACCGTCACCGTCCTGGTCATGGCCCTGCTGCCGAACGTGCCCACCCCGCTGCCCGTCACCCGGCTCGACCCGACCCCGGCGTTCGTCACCTCCGGCGCGTGGCGCCAGTACGTCGCCGGCGGACGCAGCATCGTCACCCTGCCGTTGCCCGACAACACCTACGCGGACCCGCTGCGCTGGTCGTCCCGGACCCGGCTGGAGATGCCGATCGCCCGCGGCTACTTCCTCGCGCCGGACACCCGGCCGTCGGCGCCCGAGCCGGACGTCGCCCTCTTCACCGCGCCGTTCCGCCGGACTAGCAACTTCTTCGGTCACCTCGCCCGGACCGGGGTGATCCCGCCGATCACCCGCCAGGACCGGGCCGCGGCGGTGGACGACCTGCGCTACTGGCGGGCCGGGGCGGTGGTCCTCGGCCCGCACCGCAACGCCGACGCGCTGCGCTGGGCGATGACCGAGCTGACCGGGCTCACCCCCACCTTCACCGGTGGGGTGTGGCTCTGGGACGTCCGGCCGCTGACGGGGTAGGCGCGGTCAGGACGGGCGGACGCAGCAGCCCTGGCAGATCTTGGGCTTCGGCAGGGTGAAGGCCAGGCAGCAGGTCCGGCGCTGCACCGTCGGCTCGCCGGTCGGACCGGGCACCAGCTCCACCAGGTCGGCCAGGTCGAGCGCCTCGAGCAGGGTGGAGATGCTGCGGACCGAGGAGCCGGGGAGGGTGTCCGCCGCGCGCAGGATGCCGTGGGCGATGCCGGAGGCGACCGAGCCGAGCAGCGTGCGGGCGCCGACCCGGACCTCCGTCTGGATCGCGGCGATCATCGGGGCGAGGTGGGCGTCGAGCAGCGAGGCGCGGAGCACGCGGAGCAGCTCCGCCTCGTCGGCGACCACCCGCACCTCGGGGTGGCCGGCGAGCGCCAGCGGGTCGTTCGGCAGCACGGCGACCGCGGTCGAGCCGCGCAGCCCCATGGTGAGCAGCTGGTGGTGGTCCTCGAAGTGGATCAGCACGTCGGCCGGGTCGAGCAGCGGCACCCGGCGGGCCGAGGCCCAGCCGAGCACCACCGGCAGGGCCGTCCAGTAGCTGTAGGACTTCCAGGCCAGCGCGGCGCAGGCGTGCGGGGTGCCACCCCAGCGGCGGGACGCCGCGGCGAGGAACTCGGGGAGGCGGGTGCCGTCGATCAGACCGGTCGCCGGGCTCCAGCCGGCCTCGTCGACGACCAGCAGGCCCGGCGCGAGGCCGGGCAGGTTGTCGGTGCCGAACATGGCTCGGAGGGTGGTGGTCACCGGGGCGAGCGGCGGGGCGAGCTCGCACCCTGGCATCACCGCTGTCACCTGGTCCGTCCCCTTGTCCGTAGTGCCGTCCGTCCAGCTAAGGCTAGCCTAACCACAGCCTTCTGTATAAGGAAGCCTCACCAAAGGCGGACTGAGAGGCCCGGGTCACTCCGTCGACGGCGCTGGCGACGGACCGCCCGGGCTCCGCGTACTACCCGGTGCGTGGAGGTGGAAACGCGCGTGGTGTCAAGCCAAATGTCGGCAAAGTGCCAGTTACGGTGCGGCCGGGGTGGTCGAACGTGAAGACTTGTCGTCCCGGCCGTGAGGAAGCTGATGACGACCTCCCCCCTGGAGCGGGCCGCCGAGTCCTTCGCCGCGGAACTCGCCCGGCACCGGACGGGGCGAGGACTCTCCAAGAAGCAACTCGCCACGCTCATGGGCTTCGACCCGTCCTACGTCAGCCACGTCGAGGGGCGCCGGCACCGGCCCACCGAGGACTTCGCCCGCCGCGCCGAGGCCGTCCTCGACGCCAGCGGCGCGATCTGGCAACGCTTCCGGGAGTACGACCAGCTCCGCCAGGCGCGCCCCGTTCCGGCGCACCGCGAGCTGCCACCGCCCGGGCAGTGGCTGCCCCCCGGCACCGGCCTGGTCGTCGAGCGCGAGACCGCCACCCTCACCCACACCGACGAGAGCTACCACTGCGTGGTGCGCCGCCAGCTGCACAACGTCGGCACCGAGCCGGTGACCCGCCACCTCGTCCGGGTCGCCGTCGACCGCTACCCCGACGACCCGGGCCGCTCCAACCGGCACCACCGGGAGCACCCGCTCACCTTCGCCGAGCTGCGGCTGCGGGCGTACCGGGACGACGGTGGCAGCCGTGAGCCGATGCACTGGCGGGCCAAGCACGACCGGGACGCGTACAAGGAGATCTGGCTGCTCCTCGAGAACGGCGACGGGCCGTTCCCGCTGCACCCGGGCGAACGGGTCGAGATCGAGTACGCGTACCACGTCGGCCGGGAGAAGTGGGGCCCCTGGTTCCAGCGCGCCGTCCGCCTGCCCACCCGGCACCTGGCCGTCCGGCTGGACCTGCCGGTGGCGCTCGACCCCCGGGTCTGGGGGGTGGAGACCTCCCTCTCCGCCGACGAGGGCCCGCTGCGTACCCCGATCCGCCGGCACGACCGCGGTGACCGCGCGATCTTCGACTGGGCGACCGACGACCCGCCGCTCAACTCCCGCTACCGCCTCCAGTGGCGGTTCCGGGGCGAACCGGCCGACGCGGAACGGGCCACGGCGGCCGGTCGGGCCGGCGACCGGCTGCGCGCCCTCGGTGTGCTGCCCCACGACGCCGACCTGCTGCGCCGGCCCGCCCGACCGTTCGACCTGCCCGGCGACGAGACCGCCGCCCGGGAAGTGGTCGACCGGCTCACCGCGCTGCTGACCCGGGTCGACGAGCTGCACCCGTTCAGCGCCGGCATGGGTCTGGCCGCCCCGCAGGTCGGGGTGGGCGCGGCGGCGGCCGTGGTCCGCCCCGCCGACCGGTCCGCCGCGCCGGTGGTGCTGCTCAACCCCCGGGTGGTCGACGCCAGCCCCGACACCGACGAGCAGTACGAGGCCTGCCTCTCCTTCGCCGACCACCGCGGTCTGGTGCCCCGGCCGCTGCGCATCGACGTGGAGCACGCCCGCTGGGACGGCAGCCGGGTCATCACCTCGTTCGCGTACGGGATGGCCCGGCTGGTGGCGCACGAGGTCGACCACCTCCAGGGGCGGCTCTACACCGATCGGATGGCGCCGGGCGTGCCGCTGGTGCCGGTCGAGGAATACCGGGAGACCG
Organism: Micromonospora sp. U56; assembly: GCF_018070095.1. NCBI lineage: Bacteria > Bacillati > Actinomycetota > Actinomycetes > Micromonosporales > Micromonosporaceae > Micromonospora > Micromonospora sp. U56. The sequence continues at coordinate 41,004 of NZ_JAGPYL010000002.1, read as the reverse complement.
GCCCCTGACACAGCGTCCTGGGCCACGCGCCAAACGCCGTCAGGCGGCCGGTTACCGGGTCGCGTGCCCCAGGGGGCGGGGGCACGCGACCCGGCTTTTCGGGGGGAGGAAAGTCGTTACAGGTTGCCGAAGGTGTCGTACCGGATGTTCGGCGGCGGCACCTCGTCCTCGGCGAGCGCCCGCAGGGTGGCCCGGACCATCGGGGCCGAGCCGGAGACGTAGCAGTCGTGCGTCGTCCACGGGCCGTACCGGGTGACCACCTCGGAGATCTCCCCGTGCTCGCCGTCGAAGTCCGGGTCGTCACTGCACGCCGGCGTCACCGACAGCCACGGGTGCGCGGCCACCATCTCCTCCAGGCCCGCCAGGCCGTACAGGTCGTCGGGGTGCCGGGCGCCGTAGAACACGTGCACCCAGCGGGTCCGGTTCCAGCGCGTCAGCTCCTCCACCAGCGCCTTCACCGGGGCCAGGCCGACCCCACCGGCCACGCAGAGGATGTCCCGGGTCGACTCGCGGTCCAGCGTCATCGAGCCCATCGGCGCGGCCAGCCGGAGCAGCTCGCCCGGTCTGGTCCGGCGGACCAGCGCGCCGGAGAGCCAGCCCGCCCCGGCCGGCGTACGGATGTGGAACTCCAGCACGTTGTCGTCGTTCGGGGCGTTCGCCACCGAGTACGTCCGCCACACCCGCGGGAGGTGCCGGGGCGCCTCGATGCTGACGTACTGCCCGGCCTTCCAGCGCAGCGGATGCTGGAGGGCGCGGACGGTCAGCACCGCCGTGTCCGGCCCGTGCCGCTCGTGGGTCAGCACTTCGCCGTGCCAGAACGGCGGATCGTCGTCCGCCGCCGCGCCGGCCTGCATCTTCTCGCTGATCGCCGCGTACGCGTCCCGCCAGGCCTGGTCGTACTCCAGGTTCCAGCCGTCGCCGGCGGTGCTGCGCAGCGCGTCCAGCAGCGCGACGCCCATCGTCTCGTAGTGCGTGGCGGCCGCGTGGTACTTGCGATGGTCGCGGCCGAGTGAACGCAGGTACTCGTCGAAGCTCTCCGGGTCGTCCACCACCTGGGCTGCGGCGACGATGGCTTCCACCAGCCGGTCGCGCTGGGCGGCCATCTGCACCGGGAAGAGCTTGCGCAGGTCCGGGTCGAGGAGGAACAGCCGGGCGTAGAAGTGACCTGTCAGCCGGTCCCGGTCCTCCTCGACCAGGGTCCAGCTCTCCTTCAGCAGCCGTGCGAAGTTGTCCACGGGACGCGCTCCTCCTCCTGACGGCGGATCGGGCCCGCATAGAATGTCCACGGAGTGTGCGCAGCGGTCGCACAGGCTGTGCGACCGCTCCCGCCGACCCCGACCGTGCGGCAGAGTGGTGCGGTGACCGTCGACGAGCTCACCCGCCCGGTGACCCGCCGGGTTCTCGGCACCGAGACCCTGCTGGTGCTCGGTCTCTCCCTCGGCAGCTCGGCCGTGTACGCGCTGGTATTGATCATCGAGAAGCTGACCGCCGACGGACCGCTGTCGAAGCAGACCGCCGCGCTCAACACCTCGCAGTCGCCCCGGCCGTGGCTGGACCTCACGTACCAGCTCCTCGGCATCGTCTTCGCGCTGCTGCCGGTGCTGCTCGCCGTACACCTGCTGGCGCGGGACCCCGGCGACCCGGCGCGGACGCTCGGGATGGACCTGCGCCGACCCGGATCCGACCTGGCCCGGGGCGCCGGCCTCGCGGCGCTGATCGGCCTGCCCGGCCTGGCGCTGTTCTGGGCGGCCGCGCAGCTCGGGATCAACGCCACCCTGGTCCCCGCCGGCCTGCCCGACCTGTGGTGGGCGGTGCCGGTGCTGATCCTCGCCGCCGTCCAGAACGCCGTGCTGGAGGAGGTGATCGTGGTCGGCTACCTGGTGACCAGGCTGCGCCAGCTCCAGTGGCGGCTCGCCGCCATCATCGCGGCGAGCGCGCTGCTGCGCGGCTCCTACCACCTCTACCAGGGCTTCGGCGCGTTCGTCGGCAACGCGGTGATGGGCGTCGTGTTCAGCCTCTTCTACCTGCGCACCCGGCGGGTGATGCCGCTGATAGTGGCGCACACCCTGCTCGACGTGGTCGCCTTCGTCGGCTACGCGTCGCTGCCCAAGGAGTGGTTCAGCTGGCTCTGACCGGCCGGTAGGCGGCCACCGCACGCGCCGCCAGTCGCTCGGCGGCGGCCGCGTCACCCGCCGCGGCGGCGAGCACCGCCGCCCCAGGCAGCAGCCGGGACGCCAGCCGCAGCACCGCCCAACCGCCCGCCTGCGCGGCCAACGGCGCCGCCAACCGCCAGGCGGCCTCCGCCGCGCGCGGCCACGGCCGGTCCCCCGGCCCGTCCGCCGCCCGCGCCGCCGCCAGCGCGGTACGCGCGCTCGCCGCGTCCGGGTGCACCTGGGTCAGCACCAGCAGTTCCACCGCCCGCTCCACGTCCAGCGGGTCCCGGCCGTACGCCGCCGCCACGTGCAGCACCAGGCCGGCCTGACTCCACAGCACCGCCGCCAACTCCGCCACCGGCGCGAACAGCCCGGCCACCGCCGCCGCCGCGCCACCGGCCCCGGCCACCCGCACGAACCGCCGGCTGGCCAGCCGGGCCAGCCCGTCCGGTCCGGCGTCCGGGTACGTCGCCCGCAACCGCTGCGCCCAGTCGTGGGCGCGCGGCCCGATCCCCGCCACGGCGGCCAGGGCGAGCAGTTCCGGTGCGAAGCCGGGATGCTCCAGCAGCCGGCTCCGGATCTCCGCCAGGTCCAGTTCCCGGGTACGCACCGGAGCCGCCGGCTGCTGCTCGCTCCTGATCGCGAGGTCAGGTGCCGGCCGGGCCGTGCCCGGTCCGGGTGCGGTGACGCCGGTGTCGGCGTTCGGCGCGGGGGCGTCCGGGGTGGTTTTGATCTGCTCGGCCGTCGTCGGGGCTGGCCCGGGCGTCGCCTTCTTCGGTGTCGCCTTCTTCGGTGGGGTCGCCTTCCTGGGCGTGGCCGTCTTTCTCGGCGCGGCGGTGCGGCTCCCGCCCGAGTCGGTCGTCCGGCTCCGGGGCCGCGCGGCGGCGCGGCTCTGTTCGGGGACGGGCGTCTGGCTGTCGTTCTCCGCCGCCATCGAGCTCTCGCCCGGGGTGCTGGTGTCGCTCTCGCCGGGCGCGCTCGGCTGGCTCGCGTCCGGCACGGTCGGGTGGCTCTCGCCTGAGGTGCTGGTGGCGCTCTCGCCTCCGGTGCCCGTGCGGCTCTCGCCCGGTGTGCCCGTGCGGGAGGTGGTTTCCTTGCGCGGGGTGGCCTTCCTCGGGGTCGTCCGCCTCGTCGGCGAGGCGGGGGTCTCCGGCTGCGCGGCGTGGGGCTCTGCCACCGAGATTGGGGGCGTCGTGCCGGAACTCACCGGACCGGTCGGCTCGGCCGCGCCCCGGGTGACCGGGGCAACAGTCGTCTGTCGCCCCGGGGGTGCCTGTCCGGCAGTCGAGGTGCTCCGCTTCCGGGCGCGCTCCGCCGCTGATGTGTCGGCGGTCACCTGCCCGGTGATCTCCTGCTCACCCGCCCCGTCGCCCGCCGTGCCGCCGCTGGCGCTCGCACCGGCTCCCTCTCGACCGGTAGGTACGTCGGCCGGGCCGGTCCCAGGGGGCTCGGCCGGGGTGCCGGCGCTACCCGATGCCTTCCTCGCGGGCCGGGGCTGGCGGGGCAGCGGCTGATCGGGAGTGGGTGGCTGGAACAGGACCGCGGGCGCGGCCTTCGCCGGGCGGCGCTTCCCCGGCGCGGCGTCCGTACCCTCGTCCTGGCCCGGCCCGGCCGCCTTCGGTGGGGCCGGGGGCGGGGTGAAGGTGGCCTTCGGAGAGCGCCGGCGGGCCCCCTCGGCGGGCTCGCGGCGGGGCGGATCGCTCGGCGTCTGCTCCTGCATGTCGATGGAGCGTAGTCGCGAACGTGACGGCGCACACGGTGAAAACACGTCGCTGCGGTAGTCGCTTTGCCCCCGGTGGGGGCGGACCTGTATCCTCGGGCGCGGTGGTCTGCAGGGGCCACCAGGGAGACTTCGCCTAGTCTGGTCTATGGCGCCGCACTGCTAATGCGGTTGGGGTTTTAAAGCCCCTCCCGGGTTCGAATCCCGGAGTCTCCGCGCGGAAGCCGGGTGTGTAGACTGGCCAAGCACCGAGCGCCCGTAGCTCAACGGATAGAGCATCTGACTACGGATCAGAAGGTTAGGGGTTCGAGTCCCTTCGGGCGCACAGCAGGTCAAGGGCCGATTTCCCGTCACGGGAGACCGGCCCTTGATCCTTTTGATTCCCACGGCTGACCCCTACGCCTACGCGTCGAAGAGGAAGCCGAGCCGGTCGACCGAGTCCTGCTGCACCCGGCGGGTCGCCTCTACATAGATCGACTTGGTGACGGTGGGCGAGCTGTGCCCAAGCACGTCCTGAATCCGTTCGAGCGGCACGCCCTGGTCGTAAAGCAGCGTCGCGCACGAATGGCGCAGGTCATGCACCCGAATACGCCGAACCCCCGCCCGCTCGCACAACTGGTCGAAGTGCCGATTGATGTTGCGGGGCTCGATCGGAGTGCCGATCTTCGTGGTGAACAGCAAGCCGTGCTCTTGCCAGCGATCACCCGCCGCGTCCCGCTCCGTCCGTTGCAACGCCCGTTGACCGCGCAGCACGTCGACCAGACTGAGCGGCAGAGCCACGGCCCGCTCCGATCCGTCCGTCTTCACCGGCCCGAACCGCAGCTCCCCGCCGGTGCGTTGCAACGACTGCCGAACACGGAGCACGTTGTCGACCAGGTCCACGTCGACCCATCGCAGCGCCAACGCCTCACCGCGGCGAAGACCGAGGGTCAAGGCAACCGAGTAGAGCGCATACCAGCGGTCATCCCGCGCCGCCTTCAAGAACCGCTTCGCCTCATCAACCGTCCATGGCGTGAACTTCGGTCGGTACCGGTGCGAGATCCGCAGCGCCTTCGCCGGGTTGCTCGCCAGCAGCTCCTCCGTTACCGCGTCTTGAAGCGCCGCCCGCAGCAGCCGATGGGCATAACGGATCAAGGCGGCCCGCAAGCGGGCCGCGCCGGCCCGGCCCCGGCCTGCTGGCGACCTCCGGCCGGCATCGGCCGGGCCGGCCGGCCACGCTAAGGCACGACGAGACCATGAAGACCTCGGGGCTCCGCCCCGAACCCCGACCCTCCTCAAAGATGCCGCCGCGGATCCCCTCGCCGTGCACCACAAGGGCTACCGGCCTCCCCGAACGGGGACCAGGTCGTTCGTCCGGTAGGGCGCTCCACCTGGTCCCCGTTCGGGGAGGCCGGACGGTCTGGCGACTGCCCGACGAGGAGATCCGCTCTAGGTTCCGGACCCTGCCGTCAACCTGGTCACCAGTCGTCCGTGTCCGCGAGCACCTGATCGATCGTGCGACGGCCGATTTGGCTGACGTCTGAGCCGTGCCTTGTATTTGCGGCGCACATCAGGCCGAAGTCGAGTGCCCGGCCGCGCGCCCGAGCCCACGTCGCCTCGTCAACCCCCAAAGCGTTGCGGAAGTGGTCCCGGGAGGTTGAAGACAGGACTGTCCATGCCGCGAGGACATCAATGGCCGGATCGCCGACGCCAAGCAGGCCGAAGTCGATAACAGCGCTCAGCCGACCGTCGATGACCAGCAGGTTCGCCGGGTGTAGGTCCCCGTGAGTCCATACCGCCGGAGCCACCCATGATGGAACGGCCAATGCCGACTCCCATGCCGCCGTTAGCGCCTCCGGATCCCAGTCGCCGTGAACAACCCCGATCGCCGCGCGGACCCCGGGGTCTCGTTGAACCAGTGGCACACCGCGAAGCTCGCTGGCCGGTCCGTCGGCCGGGTCGACCCTGTGGAGCACAGTGATGAACTGAGCGAGTTCGTCAGCCATCTGGGCCTCATCCAGGCCGGGCTCAAGCGCGGCGACATCGCCAGGCAGCCATCGGGTCACCATCCAACACCACGGATACCCGTCCGATGGCACGCCTCGGCCTAGCGGCACGGGTACCGGCAGCGGCAGGTGCGGCGCCAATACCGGCAGCCACCGATACTCGTTAGCGAGGTGGCGAGCGCCGAGCTCGCGGCGGGGGAGTCGAACGGATAGCTCGGTGCCGAGCCGAAAAATTGCGTTGTCCCGACCTGCTGCCTCGACCGGCTGGATCGGCAGCTCGGCCCACTGAGGAAATTGGGCGGCCAGGAGCCGGCGTGCGAGCGGCACATCGATGTGGACCGCATTGCCAGCCGGGACCTGTTGAGCCACATGCACCTCGCTTCATTGACGTCGCACATGCCCGCCCGGCGGCAGCGTAGCGTGGCCGGCCAACGGCGATCTTCGTCCAACCAACGCCCTCATGGGCCATTCACGGGCCAGTAGCCCTGGTGCGCAGCGGTCGCGAGCGGGCACGAGTTGCAACCGGACCGGCCCGCCGCGAGCAGGCGTTTCGGGCATCATGACCGGTTGAGCGCGCTCTTCCAGACTCGTAAATCGGTGAGCGAGTGGGCAGGCGGCAGCGCCCGGCGTAGCGCAGCGGAGCCGGGCTGTGGGTTTGTTGCGGTCAGGCCGCGTTGGGTAGATCGGGTTGGGGCTGGAGGGCGACCTTTTGACCGGTGAGGTGTTCTAGCTGGCGGATGAGGTCGCGTTGGCGGCGGTGCTTGTCCATCCGCGATTCGTAGAAGCCGGGGCCGAGGTCCTGGTAGCGGGCTTCGGGGTTGGTCAGCAGGTGCCAGACGATGGTCAGCACCGAGTTGCCGACCGCGACGATCGCGCGTTTCTTGCCCCGCCGGCGGGCCAGCCGCCGGTAGCGCTCACCGAGAAAGGTATTGGTTCGGGCGAGTCCGGCGACCACCTCGCCAACGGCGCCGGCCAGCCATGGGTTGCCCTTGCCGGTGGAGTTGCCCTTTTTGCGGCCGGCCGATTGCGCGTCGATCGCCGGAGGGCATTTGTCGCGCGACCATGGACGCGCGCCCGCCCTGACATGCGGACGGCGGCGGGCGGCGGTGCTCTGCTCGGCTTGCCCCGGGTCGGCGGGCGGAATGGCCGCGCAACGACCAACGGACCGCGACTCGCCGACGGATCTTGGCCATCCCGGCGCCGGAGGCCCCGCCGGAGGCAGCGTCGCCCGCAAGCGATCACCCCGCACCACGTCGAGACACCGGCGGTTAGCGTGGCGGGGTGGCAGCACCCCGCATGGCACCGCCGTCGGAGATGAGCCGCCGGCTGACGTTCCTGTTCGCAATGGCGGCGGGAGTGGCCATCGGCAACCTGTACTGGGCGCAGCCGTTACTCGGCTTCATTGCAGGCGACCTGCGCGTCGCGACCGCGACGGCCGGCTGGCTCGTCACCGCTGCGCAGGTCGGGTACGCCGTCGGCGTGCTGCTGCTCGTGCCGCTCGGTGACGTCCTCGACCGCCGCCGGTTCGTCCCGGTGATGCTGCTGGCCTCGGCCGCCGCACTGCTGCTGTGCGCGCTGGCGCCGTCGATCGGCGTACTCCTTCTCGCACTCGGCGTGCTCGGTGTGACGACGATTTCCGGGCAGGTCCTCACACCGCTCGCCGGGGATCTTGCCGGCGTTGCCCAACGCGGTCGGATCGTCGGCGTTGTCGGGTCCGGGACCCTCACCGGTATCCTGGCCTCACGCACGATCAGCGGGTTCGTCGCCGGCGCCGCCGGGTGGCGTACGGTTTTCGTCCTCGCCGCGGTCGTCGCCGTCCTGCTCGCGGTTCTGCTCTATCGCGCGATTCCACCGCTGGCACCGCGGACGCGCATGCCGTACCCGCAGCTCATCGCCTCGGTCGGCGCGGTGGTCATGCGTGAGCGGGCGGCCCGATGGACGCTGGTCCTGGCCGCCACCGGGTTCGCCGCGTTCTCGCTGTTCTGGACGGCGCTGACGTTCCTGCTCAGCGGCCCACCGTTCCGGTACCCGGCACCGGTGATCGGGTTGTTCGGGTTGGCTGGCCTCGCTGGTGTCCTTTCCGGCCTGCACGGCGGTCGTCTGCACGACCGCGGTTGGTCGCTGCCGGCCACCGGCGCGGCCTGGGTACTGGCCCTCGGCGCCTTCGTCGTCGCGGCGTTCGCCGGCCGGTCCGTCGTACTTATCATCATCGTGATCATCGTGGTCGATGTTGCCCTCCAGACGCAGGCCCTCCTCAACCGGGCGCGGCTGTTCGCCCTCTCCCACGAGGCCCGCAGCCGGCTCAACACGGCGCTGGCCACCGGCAACTTCATCGGCGCTGCTTTCGGCTCCGCCGCCGCGACCACGCTCTGGTCCGCGGCCGGCTGGACAGCGGTCACGATCACGGGAACGGCGCTCTGCTGCTTCGCGCTCACCGTGTGGGCGCTGGGACGTCGTGGTCCACTCGTGATCCGCTTCGCCGTGACGGACGGCGCTGTAACGGACCGCAGTGAAACCTCCCTCAACCGCGTGACATTCGCACGTAGTGCTCGTATTGCTCGTAGTGCTCCGGAGTCGAACCCGCCATGACGCCCTCGTGCGCAGTGCGGCCCCGACCTGCTGGCGACCTTCGGCCGGCATCAGCTCCGGGCCACCCCGCCACGCCGACGGGGGCGTGAGGTACAGCGTTCGCCGGGAGCGTGCGTCCTGAGCTCGCTGACCACCAGGCACGTACGCCGCCGAACGAGGAGATCCGCAACAAGTGGGTCGCGCTCGGCCCGTCCCGGAAGGCCATGCGGGATTGCTTGTATGGCTCCGGACACGGGGAAAGACGTCCTACGCTCTGGACAGATGGGGCCGCGTGCCCCTGCTGGCCTGGCAGAAGTTCGGGCGGCCCTTCACCGAAGATCCCCTCGGGAGGCAGGAGCCGGGTCATGCCATTTGTCTGCGGTAGGCGGTCGGAGACCACCGCTCGACCTCAAAGGCGTTCAAAGCAGAAGGGAGGCCTGCGTGGCCGTCAAGACGGAAGCGCGAACGGGCGCCGCAGAAGTGCGGCCATTCAATATCGAGGTTCCCGAGGTGGACCTTGAGGATCTGCGCGCGCGTATCAGGGCTACGCGCTGGCCCGAGAAGGAGACTGTTGAGGATGACTCGCAGGGTGTGCCGCTCGCGCTCATGCAGGACCTCGCTCGCTATTGGGCGAACGACTACGACTGGCGTAAGTGCGAGGCGCGGCTGAAGGCTCTTCCCAACTTCGTCACCGAGATCGACGGCCTGGACATCCACTTCATCCACGTTCGCTCGAAGCACGAGGACGCGCTCCCGCTGGTCGTCTGCCACGGTTGGCCTGGATCGGCCATCGAGCAGCTGAAGATCATCGGCCCGCTGACGGATCCGACGGCGCACGGCGCGAGCGCGTCGGATGCCTTCCACCTCGTGATCCCGTCGATGCCCGGATATGGGTTCTCCGGCCAGCCGAACACGACCGGCTGGGATCCCGTGCACATCGGGAAAGCCTACGTCGAGCTGATGAAGCGTCTCGGGTACACCCGGTTCGTCGCGCAGGGCGGCGACTGGGGCGCGATCGTCGTCGACGCGATGGCCGGCGGCCGCGCCGACCCGGCGGCCGCCGAGCCGGCGCCACCGGAGCTGATCGGCATCCACACCAACATGCCCGGCGCGGTTCCGCCGGAGCTCTTCCTCGCGGCCTTTGCCGGCAGCCCGGCACCGGACGGCCTCTCCGACGAGGAGCGGGGCACCTACGAGCAGCTGCTCGGGTTCTTCGGGACGCACGTGGCGTACGGGCTGATCATGGGAACGCGCCCGCAGACGCTCTACGGACTGGCGGACTCACCCATCGATCTCGCCGCGTTCATCCTTGACCACGGCGACGGGAGCGGTCAGCCCGGCCTGGTCCAGCAGGTCCTCGAGGGACGTCTGCAGAAGCCGAGCGACCTCACGCGCGACGACATCCTGGACAACATCACGCACTACTGGCTGACCAACAGCGGGGTCTCCTCGGCGCGGCTGTACTGGGAGAACAAGCTCCCCTTCTTCGCTACCAAGGGCGTGACGGTCCCGGTCGGCGTGAGCATCTTCCCCGACGAGATCTACCGGGTTCCGCGCAGCTGGGCGGAGCGGGCGTACCCCAACCTCGTTTACTACAACCAGCACGACAGGGGCGGGCACTTCGCAGCCTGGGAGCAACCGCAGCTGCTCTCGGAAGACGTCCGCGTGACGTTCCGATCGCTGCGCTAGCTAATGATCGAAAGAGGACGGATGAGCGACGTACGGCCATACGGCCCTTTCGCAATGTCCGGGCTCAGGCGGTCTGGCTTGGGAGCCACGCGTGGGAGCCACCGGGGCCGAACGGAGCCGGACGAGTCCGGACCGATCCAGTCGCCAGAGCGCGGCGACCAGGGCGACGCGGACGTTGCCGATCGACTGGAGGGGCGTCTCTTCGTGCGCCCACGGGCGCGCGACCGCCGCTGACGCTGGTTGATAGTCACGGAGAGTCGCCAAAGGCTGCCTCTGGTGATGGAAGCCCGCCGACGGCAAAGACCACGCAGCTACGGGTGTTTGCCGAGGTGAAGCGCGTTACGCCAACGGCCCTCATCGGCGGTGTCCGGCAAGCCACAGTTGTCGTATCAGCCGGTCCACAGATGACCGGAGCAGGCGCTCGGGTCCCCGGCAGGGGGGCTCGTCGAGGGTCATGAATCGAACCCGGCATCCGTCACGGGAGGCAGGAGGTCAAGGAGCGGCAACCCGGACGGTGACGAGTCCGCACGACCGGGGAGGTGTCGACCGATGGACGCTGAAGATCTTGCCCAGCTCTCTGACCCAGCCTGACCCCAGCACGACGCCAACAGCCGTCACCGGATGGGCCCAGATCATCGAGGGAAATCGACCCTGAGGGGATTTTCGTGCCATTGGGTGGCATGCCCATCCCCGGGAGTCAGGCTCGCGCCGCCAGCCGGCCGGCCGCCGACAACCGCCGGATCACGGCTCGGTGCGGAACAGCGTGACTGGTATGACCGCCCACGCCGGTGGTGGTGACGGCGGTGAAGAGCGAGTTGAGTAGCGCTTCCTCCACCGCGTCCAGGACGGCGGCGAAGACGGGGTTGATCTCTCCGTCGGGGATCGGTGACTGGTCCGGTTGTGCGGTGCTGAACGCGATCGCGTAGTCGCCGCTGGCGTTGCTGTAGGACGCCCCGACCCGGCCCATCGCGAAGACCGCCCGTCGGGCGAGCCGCCCGAGCTGTCGCGCGTCCAGGGGTACGTCGGTGGCCACCACGATCATGCACGAGTTGCCGGGTGGTTCGATTCGGTCGGCGTCCGGGATCAGCTCGTCGGCCGGCAGCGGGACGCCGAGGGCGGTCAGCACTCCGCCGAAGTTTGACTGGACGAGGGCGCCGATCGTCACCGCACGGTCGGCCACCCGCACCGTCCTGGACGAGGTGCCGATGCCGGCCTTGAAGCCCAGGGCCGTGGTGCCGGTGCCGGCTCCGACGCAGCCCTCCGCCGGCGATTCGTCGGACGCCTGGGCGATGGCGGCCAGCACGTGTTCCCGGGTGATCGGGCGGCGGCGGATGTCCGAAAGGTGGCCGTCGTTGGTTTCGCCTACCAGCGGGTTGAACGACAGGCCGTCCGGCCGGCGGTCCATCAGGTAACCCAGCAGCGCGTCCGCGGCCCGGAAGACGGACAGCGTGGCGGTCAGGACGATCGGTGACTCCAGTACGCCGAGTTCGTCCACCTGGGTTGAGCCGACGAGTTTCCCGTGGCCGTTGCCGGAGTACACGGCGGCCGGCAGAGTCCACCGCCCGGGGCTGAGTTGGCTCGGTACGACGGCGGTGACACCGGTGTGCAGGTCGGCGCCGTCGTCGATGGTGGTGTGCCCGACCAGGATCCCGGGGACGTCGGTGATCGCGTTGTGCCGCCCGGTGGGCAGCGGCCCAACGACGATCCCGAGGTCGCGGGCGCGGCGGCTGACCTGGTTCATGATGCTCCTGTCGTCGTTGTTACGGTGCCCGAGATGCAAGCATCGTTACGGAACCTGGCCGGCCGGGTGTGGTGGTATCCCCACGACGAGGACCACGACAACATCCAGGGTGGGGTCGCGGTCATCGCGGACGAGTCGGGCAGCGTGCTGGTCGACGCCGGCAACAGCCCGGCGGCCGCCCGGCGGATCCGTGCGGCGATCGAGGCGGCCGGGCTGCCGGCACCACGTCGGCTGGTCTACACCCATCACCACTGGGACCACGTCTGGGGGGCGTGCGCCTGGCCGGACGTGGAGGTCATCGGCCACCGGACCGGGGCCCGCATCCTCGAGGCGGAGGCCCGACGCCCGTGGGGGCACCGGTATCTGCGCGAGGAGGTGGCCGCCAATCCCCTGCTCGGACCGAGCTTCCGGGCCCGGGGCTGGGCGATGGTCTCCTGGGAGGGTTTCGCCGTCGTGCCGCCGCACACCGAGTTCGACGACGTGCTGGCCCTGCCGGGCGGGATCGAGGTGCGCCACGTCGGTGGCCGGCACGCCGAGGACTCGACCGTGGTGGCGGTGCCGGACTCCGGCGTGCTGTTGCTCGGCGACTGCTTCTATCCGCCGCCGTACCACCTGCGGCAGCCGGGTGACACGTACGACGGGGAGCTGGTCCGGTCGCTGCTCGACGAGAAGGCGTTCGGGACCTTCGACTGGTATGTCGACAGCCACAGTCATCCGCGCACCGGTCAGGAGGTCCGGGAACTGCTCGCCTCCTTCTCCGGCTGACCTGAGGAGGAGGAAAGGTCCCGCCGGACGGCGGTCGAACTTCCCCGTCACCGCCAGGGCGTCCACAGCTCACCCGCCACAGCCGACCTCGATACAGGGCTAGGGAAGGTCGCCGTTACCACCCAGGTTGGCGATCATGCGGCGCAGGACGTTGAGAGCCGCGACGTACTCGGCGGTTTCGATGCCTTCGTGCATCTGCTCGTGAGCCCGTGCGTTTCGTGCCTTGGCGCGGAGCCGCCCCGCCTCGCCCGTTTCGGTGACCGTCAAGGTTCCCCCGTTCTCCTTCATCCAGCCACGACCGATCAGGTCGTTGAACACCTCGTCGAAATCGATACCGAGGTCATCGAACGGAGCGAGCCGTTCGGCGAGGTCGGCGCGGCTCCAGGTGCCGGGGGAGCCAGCGACATGGTTGAGCGTCCACCAGTGCGGCTGAGCGAGGTCTTCCACGGCGAGCTCTGCCCGGATGCGTCCGACCACTCTGCGGTATGCCTCGCCGCTCCAGTAGCCGATGGGCTGGGAGGCAAGCTTGTCTTGGGAGTACTCCTTCAAAACCACGCTCATAGCTCCTTTGACCAGTTCCATAGACCTCGCCACGGTAGAAGTTCAAGGCAGCTTGAGGTCAAGCCGGACTTGTTGAGGAGCCCCCTCTTGTGGGCGCCGGCAGACCTCGGTCACCCTTTCGACCCCGATGCGGCGTCGCACCCAGCGTGGATGGCGGCCCGATCAAAGTCAGTGCGACCAGGAACAGCGCCACAGGTTCGGCGCCGCCGCTGGCGCCTACGGCTCTCAATGCCCGCCACGCCAAGGGCACCGCCCCCACTCAATGGTCATGGTGAACCGGGTGGCCGGCGGGGAGCGCAGCTGCCGGCTCCCACAGATTCCGGGTGAGTTCCGTCAACTTCGATCGTTGGGAGTCGGTTGACCACGACGCCGGACCTTCCGTCCGCGAGTCGTCGCCGGCGACTCCATCGGCCGGGGGCGAAGTGACAAGGAGTCGTACGTTGATTTACAGCCGTGAGTTCTGCTGGCGCGACTACGACGATGTCGCCGCGCTGTGGGCCGCGACGGGGCGGGACGTGCTGCCTCGTGGCGAACTGACCGCCAAGCTCACCCGAGACCCGCAGCTGTTCCTGGTCGCCGAGGTGGACGGTGTCATTGCGGGCGTGGTGCTGGGCACCTACGACGGGCGCCGCGGCTGGATCCTGCGCCTGGCCGTGGACCCTGCCCACCGCCGGCAGGGAATCGCGACCGTGTTGGTCGGTGAGCTCGAAGCACGGTTCACCACGATGGGATGTCCGCGGGTGAACCTTCTCGTCATGCCGGACAGCACGGCGGCGCTCAGGTTCTGGCAGACACTCGGGTATCTGCCCATGCCCGACGTGCTGTGTACCAAGCCCATGGGCGATACGTCGAGACAACCGCTCGGGTAGCCACACGTCTCGGACCAGGGACAGCGAATGGGGGTCCGGCCGTCCGGCCGGACCCCCATTCCCTCAGGCTCCACCAACAGTCATCCGACGGCCTAGGAACGGATTCCCTGAGCGGTGACGAAGTAGGGGTCGACGCTCACCTGGATCTGCAGATCGACCTGGAACCGCCGTTCCCAGGCGACCGCCGCCCGTCCCTCATGGGTCACCGCGACTGTCGGATCGACACCGATCCCCACGATCACCTCCGTGGTGCCGAAGGTGCCCGACCGGGTCACGCGACGTGCCTCCACGCTGCCGACCGAGTTGTTGAGGCCCTTCCCCTGCCAGACCACGATGCCGTCACCGTCGTCATCGAGGCGGACCGAGTGCAGACGGCCCCAGGTCGACAGCAGCACCGGCTGCCCCACCGTCTGCGCCGGACTGATGGCCACGGCGTACAGGTGCCCGGTGGAGAACAGGTCCCAGGTCAGCAGCATGTCGCCGTCGAGGTCGCCGGCGACCGAGTGGTTCACCACGTCCGTGTGCAGTGCGGGGGTGAGCTGACGGACTTTGCCGACGGTCCCGTCGCGGGCCACCCAGCGACCCCAGACCGACGTGCTCTGGCCCTGGTCGCTCCAGTGGCGCCAGGTCACGAGTGCGTCGCCGTCCCGGTCCACCGTCACCTTGGCAGTGAAGTGGCGGTCGATCGGCGAGAGGGGCGCGGACACGGTCTTGAGCTCACTGATGGTCCCATCAGCGCCGAGGGTGCGGGCCTGCACGACGTTGTCGTTGGCCCAGGCGAGGACGGCGTCACCGTCGCGGTCGTACGCCACCGCCGGCGTTTCCGCATCTGACGGAGTCGACGCCAGCACGACGGCGGGCGACAGCGACCCGCTCCTGCTGTACCGGCGCATCATCGGGAAGACCCTGCCGTCGTCGTGCCACTCGGCCCAGGTCACCACGGCGTCGCCGTCGGAGTCGATGGCCACGTTGGTGCCGTGGGCCTGCACCCCGCCGGCCGAGACCGTGATGAGCGGTCCGAGGATGCCACCCTTGGAGATTCTCCGTGCATAGATGCTGTTGTCGACGCCGTTGTACGCGCGCCACGCCACGATCGCGTCGCCGTCGTCATCGACCGCGACCTGTGGGCTGTGCGGGGCCTGGCCGGCCGGGGACAGGGTGGTCGTGGTGCCCCATCGGCCGTTGTAGCTGCGGGATTTGAACTCGACGTACCGCGGGTGCGGATAGGTGTGGGATGCACGCACCCAGACGAAGAGCGCGTCGCCCTGCCGGTCGTAGGTCTGTTGCTGGTCGTAGGAGTCGTACCCCGCCGGCGATATGGAAAGGGGTTGGCTGAACGCGGCCGAGGCGGGGGCCGGTATCGAGACGACGCCGGCGAGTGAGAGCGCGAGCGCGATGATCGCGACGGATCGTCGCGTCCTTGGGCGGGCCATCGTTGAGGCCTCCGAACGTTCCGAGGTTACGCGGTGACTTCCGGTTGGGTGATTGGTCGACGCCGGCCATGAATCGCGCGGGTCAATTCCCCGCCGCCGCCGGGCGCGACCTGTCGGAGCATAGTGGATGCTGCGGAGACGCGATGTCCCCACGTTATTGCGGAGCGGAGACCGGGCACCTCGAGCGTGCGCAACACCAATTCCTGCCGTCGCCACAGCCGCCGAAAGTCCAGCGCCGATGACATTCGGCAAACCGGCATCACCCACCCGGAGCCGGCCCGGGTCAGGCCACGCTGGTCCGTACGCCAGGGACCTGTTGGCGCTCCTGCTTGGCCGTGTACATCGCGGCGTCCGCCCGCTGGATCAACTGCTCACCGTTCTCGGTGCGGTCGTTGCAGACCATGCCGATGCTCGCTCCGATCACGACCGGTTCACCGTCGACCGCGAACGGCTTGCGGAAGGCGGTCTCGATGCGCAGGCACAGTTCCGTCGCGTCGTAGCGCTCCATGTCGACGCAGAGGACGACGAACTCGTCGCCGCCGAATCGGCTCACCGTGTCGCCCGGGCGCAGGCAACGACCCAGTCGCTCGGCCACCTGGATCAGTAGTTGATCGCCGCTGGTGTGGCCGTACCGGTCGTTCACGGCCTTGAATCCGTCCAGATCACAGAAGAGCACGACCACCGGGCGGCCGCCCGCGAGCGCGGCGTCCAACCGGTTGGCGAACTCGTGACGGTTCGGCAGGTTGGTGACGGGGTCGAAGCTCGCCTGGTACCGGAGGACCCGCATCCGCTCCGACCACACGCCCCAGATCCGGAGCATGACCAGCGGGGTCACCGCGGCCGTGCTGACGGCCAGCAGGGCCGTGTCGACGTCCCGGCCGGACAGCTCACTGGCAGCGCCCACGGCGGGCATGGCGCAGAGCGCGAGCCCGAGGAAGACCAGCCGTCCCTTGCTCAGGTCGTCCTTCGGCGCCGGACCGGGCTGGAGCAGGCGTACCACCGACCGGGCGAGCCCGCACAACCCCACCGCCGTGTAGCCGGCGAGGTAGATCATGTCCGTGTAGGCGGGCCGAGAACCGGATCCCGGTACGACCACCAGCGCGACGGTGATCACCCCGGCCAGCGAGAAGCCCATCGCCGCGACCAGGAACCACAGCGCCGAAATGAACTCCCTGGCCGTGAGCAGCAGCCGGGTCAGGCAACCGAAGACGCCGGTCAGCATGAAGACCGTCACGCACGCCGCGATCTGCGACACCTGCGCGGCGGCGACCTCCCGCAGCTGCGGCAGCAGCAGGAAACTCCAGATCACGCCGCCGGCCGCCATCGCCATGATGGTGCTGTCGATCAACCCGCCGACGTCGTCACGACCGCGGCGCGCGACGATCGTGATCGCCCCGGAGAACATGAAGACCTGGGCGAGCGCCGCGAAGATCCCGGCGATCGTGCCGTCGCCGCTCGGCAGGCCCATCGCGAAGACGTACCAGTACCAGGCCACGTTGCCGGCGTTGAAGCTGACCAGCGCGGCGAGCAGGAACCAGAAGGGCTTGCGGCTGTCGGCGGGTGTCCGGTTCAGCCCGACCACCACGGCGGGGACCGTCGCGAACGACAGAACGAGGTAGTCGACCATCCGCTGCGCGTCGGACAGGTACGGATAGACCGCGATGCCGGTCAGGCAGAGCGTCAGGTAGGCGAGGCTCAGGCCGAGACCGCCCGGCACCGAGTGCAGGCCGCGATACCGGCCCAGCGGGCGGGCTTCCCAGTCGACCCCGTCGAACACGCTCACGGCCAACACGGTAAGGCGGTGATCGACGGCAGCCAACCACCGGTATCGCTACACCGACGCGAGCCCACCGTTCGCCGAATGACCCGTCCACCGCCACCGTCCCGGCGGGCGGGACTGACGGATGGCGGCCCCGCATCCGGCGGGATACGGTGCGCGGGACGGACGGTGCGAGCGGATCGCCGTCGATGCGCCGGCCGCTCCCGGCCCGTACGGTGAGGACGAGGTGACGGGTTCCACCGATGACAGCCGCCCCGGGTGGGACGCGCCGCCCGACCGGGACGACGCCCTGAACCCCGCCGGTCTGTGCCCGCGCTGTGGCCGGTCGACGGCCGACTACGTCTGCCTGCACTGCGCGGCCGAACACGACTTCCGCAGTGCCTCGCTGGTCCGCCGGTTCGTCGACGTTCCCGACCGGTACTCCGAGGAGCCGGCGCCGTCCCCCGCTCCCGAGCCGTACGACGAGCCGACGCCGGTCGTGCACCAGCCCGATTCGGCGCCGACCTGGACGCGGGCGGCGGAGGCCGGGCCGACCCCGGCCGGAGCAGGCGGTGCGCGGCGAGGGGCGCCGGCCGTCCGTACCTGTCACCCGCTCGATCCCAACGGACGGGGACCACGGGGCATGCTCGCGGCCGTGGCGATCGCCGTCGGGGCGATCCTGCTCGCCACGGTGGTCGGGATCGTGGGCGCCGTGGTGACCGGCCCGGGTGACGGGGGCAGCCCGGGCGGGAAGGCGACTCCGAGCCGTTAGGCCGGGCCCGGGGTCGACCCACGGGAAATCGACCTGCGACGGTGCGCGGGCCGGGGCAGAATCGCGGCGCATGAGAGACAGACCGGCCGGCCTGACCGAAGCGGAGTTGATCGCCGCCCTGGCCGGAGGCTGGGGCGTCGAGGTCGACTCGGCCGGGTACCTCCCCGTGGGCGCGGGCAGCTACCACTGGTCGATGGTCGACCGGCGCGGGACAGCGTGGTTCGTGAAGGTCGACGACCTCGGGTTCGACGCCGCCGGGCGGGACGAGATGTTCGACCGGCTCGGTCGGTCGTACGGCAGCGCGTTGGCCCTGCGCCGGGACGCCGGGCTCGACTTCGTCCTCGCGCCGGTCCCGGCCCGCACCGGCCCGAGGACCGGGCGGAGCTGGTCGACCTGCTGGCGGAGCTGCACCGGGCCACCCCGGCCGTGGCGGGCCTGGCACCCCGGGCCGACCTGGTGCTGCCCGGTCGGGACGAGCTCCGGGAGGCGCTGCGGAACCTCGACCGGGAGTGGACCGGCGGGCCGTACGGCGAATCCGCCCGCCAGCTGCTGTCCGCTCACGCCGGGCACGTCGAAGGGTTGCTCGCCGAGTTCGACCGGCGCGTCGACCGGGTACGCGCCACCGCGGCGGACTGGGTGCTCACGCACGGCGAACTCCATCCCGGCAACGTCATGCGGACACCCGACGGACTGCGGCTCATCGACTGGGACACCGTGCTGATCGCCCCGGCCGAACGGGATCTGTGGATGCTCACCAGTGCCCTCGCCCGGATGGTCGGCGAGGACCCGGTCGGCGACGACGAGGAGATCCTCGCGCGCTACGCACGGGCCACCGGCCGGACCGTCAGGCCGGCTGTTCTCGACCTCTACCCGCTGTGGTGGAAGCTCGCCGACATCGCCGTCTACGTCGGCGAGTTGCGCCGACCGCACGGCACCGGCGAGGACATCACCGCGTCCCTGACGTACCTGACCGGTCATCTCGAACCGAGCCCGCACTGACCCGCGGTCCGGCGACGGTCGCGTGCGCCCGCGTGCCAGGACCGTGTGGGGCAGGCAGCGCCGATGCCCACGGCGGGAAACCGTCGAGCCGTCGGTGGCAGGATGGGGCGCCATGCAGCGCTTTCGATCCTCGGACGGCACGGAACTGGCCTACCGGCGCGTCGGTTCCGGTCCACCGCTGGTCTGCGTCCCCGGCGGGCCCGGCCAGGCGGTCGAATACCTGGCCGAGCTGGGGGGCTTGAGCGCGACCAGGACGTTGGTCCTGCTCGACAACCGGGGGACGGGCGCGTCGGAGGTCCCCGCCGATCCGGCGAGCTACCGCGTCGATCGGCTGGTGGACGACGTCGAGGCGCTGCGCCGCCACCTGGCACTCGACCGGATGGACCTGCTCGGGCACTCCGCCAGCTGGGGCATCTGCCTGCTCTACGCCGACCGGCACCCGCAGCGGCTGGACCGCCTCGTCCTGTGGCGCCGTCACTGCGGGTGGTGGACATCCAGTCGGACCTCGCGGTGGCCGACGTCCTGGCCAAGCGGGCGCACGAACCCTGGTACGCCGAGGCGGTGGCCGCGCTGCACGCCGACGCCAGCACCGAGGAGGAGCAGCAGCAATACCGCTGGCTCGCCGCCCCCCTGCTGTACGGCCGGTGGGACGCGGCGGCCCGGGCGCAGGCGTCCGCCGAGCCGGCCCAGTTCTCCGCGCCCGCCACCGACGGCTTCTACGCCGGCTTCACCCCGGACCCGGCGCTGCCCGCCCGGCTGGCCGCCGTGCCGGCACCGACCTTGCTGGTGGCCGGGGAGTACGACATCTGGCCGACGGTCACGGCGGTGCGGGAGTTGGCCCGCCTGTTCGCCCGGGCCGAGGTGCTGGTGCAGCCGAGCGCGGGGCACTTTCCCTGGGTCGACGACCCGGCCGCCTTCGCGTCGGCGGTCGAGAGATTCCTGGGAGACGCTCGGTGATCAGATGACGTGCCCGGCCGGCCCGCGTGCCACGTGCCGGCCGAAGCACCGATGGGATCAGCTCGCCGACGCGGGCGCGAGGTCCCGGCGGATCTGCAGGGTCATGTCGAGCACCTGCCACAGCACCTGGGGCGCCTCCACGCCGTCCTCAGTGGACACCGTCTTCGTGATTCCGTTGCGGTAGGTCACGCTGACGGTGTAGCGGAACTGGTCGGCACCCGCGCCCGCCGTATACGACGGCGAAAGGCGACGGAATTCGCAAGAGCCGGCCGTCGCCATCAGATCAGCGGTGGAGATGTGGACCGTGCCGGCGGAAACGGTGTACTGCTCGTTCACCCCGGCGAATCCACCGGTGCGGGTGAGGGTCACCTGGTAGGCGTCGCTCCAACCGGCCTGGGCCGGTGCGGCGGAGGCGAGCGTCGCGGCTCCGACCCCGGTGAGCAGCGCGAACGCCGTGATGATCCGGCCGATGGCGCGCAGCATGGCAGACATGGCTGAACCCCTTTCCTCGTGGGAATGGTGAAACCCGGCGGATCCCTGTCGGCGGTCACCGACGCCGGGACCGGCCCCCCGACTGTTGTCGTGGAGCCTGTCGCCCGTTCCTTGTCGACCCCATTTCTAGCACCGATCGGGACAACCGAACCAGGTCTGTCGGTCCCGGGAGGACGGTTCGGTCGGTGCAATTTGTTGCGATTGTTTCAAGGCATTCAAACAATTCATTCGGCGTCGGTTCGACCCGTTCAGGCCGTGCCCGCGGCGCTTCCCAGGTCGACCGCCCGGACCGGAGACGGCGGTGCCGCCTCGGCCCCGGAAACATCGTTGGTGGGTTCACCCGATCACGTCGCGGTACGCCGCGGCGAGCTCGGCCAGGCCCTGGCCGAGCTCGGCCCCGCGTACCCCGGCGTAGCCGACGACCAGTGCCGGTGGCCGGTCGTCGTCCCGCAGGGCGTAGAACCGGCCGCCCCGGACCAGCACCGACCGCCGCCGGGCGGCCTGCACCATCTCTTCCTCGGCGCACCGCCGCGGCAGCACCAGGTACGCCTGCAGTCCGCTGTCCCCGCCGAGCAGCGTGACGCCGGGCAGATGGCGGCTGATGTGCTGGCGTACCGTCTGGCGGCGCTTCTGGAACTCGGCGCGCAGCCGGCGCAGGTGCCGGTCGAAGGCGCCGGTGTCGACCAGCCGGGCGAACGCGAGCTGTTCGAGACCGGAGCAGCCGAGGTCCCAGCCGGCCCGGAGTCGCTCGACCGGCGCGGTCAGCTCGGTGGGCGTGGCGAGCCAGCCGAGCCGCAGTGCCGGGGCGAGCACCTTGCTGGCGCTGCCCGCGTAGATCACCCGGTCGGGGGCGAGGCTCTGGAGGGCCGGCATGCGCTGCGACGGCCCGGCGAACGCCGCGTCGAAGTCGTCCTCGACGATGTACCCGTCCACCGAGCGGGCCCAGTCGACCAGTTCCGCCCGGCGTTCCGGGTCGAGTGCGACCCCGGTCGGGAACTGGCTGGTCGGGGTGGTGAGCACCGCCCGGACGCCGCTGCGGGCCAGCTCGTCGACCCGGATGCCGCGTCGGTCGACTGGGATACCCACCGGGCGTAGGCCGGCGTCCGCGATGAACTTCCACTCGCCCGGGTGCCCCGGGTCCTCCACGCCCAGCGTGTCGTGGCCCCGGTCCCGCAGCACCCGGCAGAGCAGCGCGAGCCCCTGGGCGAACCCCGAGGTGATCATGAGGTGTTCGGGTCGGGTCCGGACTCCGCGTACCCGACCCAGGTAGCCGGCGAGCGTGTGCCGGGCCACCGGCAGCCCGGACGGCGGCGCGTAGCCCAGCTCCCGCGGGCCGGCGGCGCTGACCACAGAGCTGATGCAGCGGATCCACTCCTGGCGCGGGAAGCCGGACACGTCGGAGCCGCCGGTGCGCAGGTCCCGGAGGGCCCTGGCGGGGGCCCGGTCCTCCGGGGTGAGCGCCGAGCCGACCTCGGTGCGGGCCGTCGCCGCGACGGAGGTGCCGGAGCCCCGCTGGGAGACCAGATAGCCCTCGGCGCCGAGCTGCTCGTACGCCTCGACCACCACACTCCGGGACACGCCGAGGTCGACGGCGAGCTGCCGGCTCGACGGGACGCGGGTGCCGGGGAGCAGCGCCCCCTCCTCGATCTGCCGGCGTAACGCGTCCCGGAGCTGCACCGCCAATGTCACGCGGGAATCGCCATCTATTGACAAGCCTAGATGCAACACCAAGTGGTCCTCTCCGCAGTCCTTGAAGTGGTATGGACAACGCGACCTGCACTTGGCGAAAGTGTTTCCCGGACGCGCAACAACGCGACCGCCGGCGAATCGGGGCGCATGTTCCGAGGCCGTCCAATGCGGACGCCTCCGGATGCCCTGTCGCGTCGGCGTACGGGTGGGTGTGCGATTCGGACGGGGGGAGGTCCGACCTGCTGCTTCGGGCGGCGGGACCGTTGCCAATGGTGGCACGGGAGTCGGGCTGTTCAGAGGGGGTTCCACAGTGTCCTCATTGTCAACCGAGGTAGCCGCACGTCCCGGGTATTCCCATTCCCTGGCGGATCGGCACCCGCCCCTGGCGGGCACTATTCCGATTAGCGTGACATCTGTCACACTGCCATCGATCAATCCGTTGTCGCTCTACACGGCGCTCGCCGAAAACCGCGCCGCGGACGACATCTACCTCTTCGAGAGCCTGGACGGCCCGGCCCGGGACCGGCACGCCGCAGCGGTGGGCTGGGGACGGCTCGCCGAGTTGCGGATCATCGCCGACCGGTTCGAACTGACCGCCGCCGGTCCGCTCGGCGACGCCCTCGCCGTCGTGGTCACGGCCGTCCTGGGCGAGCCCGTCCGGCGCCGGGGCGACACCCACGGCTGGGCGGTGCCGGGGCCCGCGCAGGTGTGGGCCGCGCTGCGGGCGGTGCAGCGGTCGTTCGCCGTCGAGACCACGGTGTCCGCCGACAGCTTCGCCTTCGGCTTCCTCACCACCCTGGCGTACGAGGCCGCGCGGGACATGGACGAGCTTGCTGTCGACCGGGCGGTCGACGACGTCCCCCGCTGCACGCTCGCACTCTTCCGGCACACCGCCTGGTGGGACCTGCGCTCCGGCACCGTCCAGCAGCTCTCCGCCGCCGGCCCGCACCTGCCGACCGAGCCCGCGCTCGCGGTGGCCGACCTGGTGGCCGGGCTTCCCGAGGACCACCGGGACGTGCCGGTCGCCCCGCCGCCGACCCTCGTGCGGGACAACCTCGACGAGGAGACCTTCGCGGCCCGGGTGAAGCAGTGCCTGCGACACATCGAGGTCGGTGACAGCTACCAGATCCAGATCGGCCACCGGATCGACGTCGAGACCGACCTCACCCCGCTCCAGGTCTACCGGCGGCTGCGCCACCGCAACCCCTCGCCGTACATGTACCTGGTGCCGTGGGCGGGCCGTACCGTCATCGGGGCGAGCCCGGAGTTGTTCCTCCGGATCGACCACGGGCGGGTGTCGATGCGTCCGATCGCCGGCACCGCGGCCCGGGCGGCCGATCCGGAGACCGACCGCCGGCGGGTGGCGGAGCTGCTGGCCAGCGAGAAGGAACGGGCCGAGCACGTCATGCTCGTCGACCTGTGCCGCAACGACATCGGCCGGGTCTGCGAGCCGGGGACGCTCTCGGTCGACGCGATGCTCGACGTCGAACCGTTCGCGTACGTGCACCACCTGGTCTCCACCGTCTCCGGTCGACTCGCCGACGACGCCGACGTGTGGGCGGCCATCTGCGCCGCCTTTCCGGCCGGCACCATGACCGGGGCCCCGAAGCTGCGGGCAATGGAGATCATCGACGGCCTGGAGGACGAGCCCCGGGGCGTCTACGCGGGGGCGCTCGGCCTGGTCGACGTGCGCGGCTTCGCGGTGCTCGCGCTCTGCATCCGCACCGCCGTCCACGATGGTCGCCGATACCGCACGCAGGCCTCCGCCGGGGTGGTCGCCGACTCCACGCCCGCCGCCGAGTGGCGGGAGACGCTGGCCAAGATGAGCGCCACCTACTGGGCCCTGACCGGTGAGGAGCTGCTGCCGTGAAGGTCCTGCTCGTCGACGCGTACGACAGCTTCACCCACATCATCGACCAGTACCTGCGCACCCTCGGCGCCCGTACCGTGGTGGTCCGCTCCCGGTCCCGCACGGATGAGCAGCTCGCCTCGCTGCGGCCGGACGCGGTGGTGCTCGGCCCCGGCCCGGGACACCCCGCCGAGTCCGGGCACGTCGAGCTGGTGCACGCCTTCGCCGGCCGGGTTCCGCTGCTCGGCGTCTGCCTCGGCCACCAGGCGATCGGGTTGGCCTACGGCGGGACGATCGCGGTCGCCCGGCACCTGATGCACGGCAAGACCAGCCTGGTCGATCACGACGGCCGAGGGGTCTTCTCCGGGGCGGTCGCCCCGCTGACCGTCACCCGCTACCACTCGCTCATCGTCGACGACCCGGTGCCGCCCGCCCTGGAGGTCACCGCTCGGGCGTCCGACGACGGGTACGTGATGGGCGTGCGCCACCGCTCCCTCGCCGTGGAGGGGGTCCAGTTCCACCCGGAGAGCGTGATGACCGAGGACGGGCTGCGCCTGTTCGACAACTTCCTGCGCGGCGCCCCGACGGCGCTGCCCGTCGCCGGTTGAGCGGCACACGGGGGATCGGCATGCCTGAGCATTCAGCCCCGGTCGCCGTGGTGACCGGCGGCGCGGGCGGGATCGGCCGTGCCGTCACGGCCGCCCTCGCCGGCGCCGGGCACCGGGTGCTCAGCGTCGACGTCGAACAGTCCGCCGACCCGTCGGCCCACGCCGCGCTGGTCGCCGACGTGGCCGTGCCCGGCCAGGTGGAGGAGCTCTTCGGGCGGATCCACGAGCGGTACGGGCTGCCCGACGTGCTGGTGAACAACGCCGGCGTCTACCACGCCCGGGACTTCCTCGACTACGACCCGACCACGTACGCGCAGGTGCTCGACGTCAACCTGGGCGCCGCGTTCTTCTGCACCCAGGCGTACGCCCGCGCCCTGGTCGCCGCCGGGCGGCCCGGCAGCGTGGTCAACGTCGCCTCGATCAGCGGGCAGTCCGGCAGCCCGGACGCCGCGTACGGCGCCTCGAAGGGCGCGGTCATCGCGCTCACCCGCAGTCTCGGCCGGGCGCTGTCCGGGCGTGGCATCCGGGTCAACGCGGTCGCACCCGGGCTGGTCGACACCCCGATGGCCGCCCGGATCCCGGCCGGCCGGCGCGACGACTACCGGGCCCGGATCCCGCTGGGCCGGTTCGGCGAGCCGGCCGAGATTGCCGCAGCCGTCGCGTGGCTGGCCGGCCGGGACAGCAGCTACATCACCGCCACCGTGCTGGACGTCAACGGCGGCCTGCACTGACCTGCGCCACGGCCCGCCGCGACCGCACCGCGGCGGCCACCCCTGGAGAGGACCCTGACCATGTGGCTTCCGACCACCGGACCGGCGGCCGACTTCGCCGCCGAGTATCTGACCCTGCACCGCGCCTTCTACGCCCGCACCCTCGCCGCCGCCGACCTCGACGCCTGGCGGGAACGGCAGTTGCGGGTGGTGCTCGACCAGGTATCCGTGAACTCGCCGTTCTACGCCCGGCACCTGGCCGGCGTCGACCTGTCCGCGGTCACCCCGCAGACCCTGGACCGGTTGCCGTTCACCACGAAGACGCACCTGCGCGAGGAGATGCTCGACGTGTTGAGCCGGCCGCTGGCCGACGCGGTCTTCTTCTACGAGACGACCGGCACCACCGGCCGCGCCACCCCGTGCCCCCGGGACGGGCGCGAGGTGGTGGCGAGCAACGCCCACGTCACGGAGTCCTGGGCGTCGATCTTCCGGCACCACTTCGGCGACCACGCCCCCCGGATCGGGCTGATGGGGCCGACCGAGGTGCACTCGTTCGGGGACACCCTCGGTGACGTCGCCCGCAACGTCGGCTCGATGAACGCGAAGATCTGGCCGTACTCCCCGGTGATCGGGTTCGCCAAGGCGTTGCAGCTCATGAAGGACCTCGAACTGGAGGTCATCTGCTGCACCCCGGGTGTCGCGCTGATGCTGGCCAAGGCGGCCGAGCACCACGGCTACCGGCTGCGCGAGGACTTCGCCGTCAAGCTGCTCCTCGTCACCGGGGAGATGTGCACCCCGGCGCTGGCCCGCAACCTGGAGACCGTCTGGGGCGCCGACGTCTACAACATCCTGTACGGCTCGCAGGAGGCGTTCGTCATCGCCACCGCCTGCCGTAACAAGCGGATGCACCTCTCCCAGACCAACTACCTCATCGAGGTGGTCGACCCGGAGACGGGCGAGTCGCACGGCCCGCGCGGCAGCGGCGAGCTCACCGTCACCATGCTGATCGACGGGGTGAAGCCGCTGATCCGCTACCGGACCGGCGACGCGGTGATCGTGGACGCGCCCGACTGCGACTGCGAGATGGCCGGCGACCTGGTGCAGCTCGTCGGCCGGACCCTCGACCGGATCGAGCTGGGCGGCCGGCGCTTCACCGCCGGGCAGATCGAGTCCGCCGTGCTCACCGGGGTCACCGGCTCGGCCGGCTACCAGGTGGTCATCGACCACGAGCCGTCCGGCGGCGACCGGTTGACCGTACGCCTGGAACTGCTCAAGGACCTGGTCGACGATCCGGCCGGGGCGGCCGCCGGGGTCCGCGACCGGGCCACCGCGACGCTCGGCATACCGGTCGAGGTGGAGCTGAGCGACGGGCTGGACCCGATCGTGAGCACCGGCGCCTTCGTGAGCTGGAAGGCCGCCCGGATCGTGGACCGGCGGGCCGACGCCGACCACGAGACCCGGGTCGCGCAGCGGATGGCGGGCAACCGTGGCTACACGACCTGACAGCGTCGCCGAGCCCCCCGCCGCCCCGCTGCCCGGACCGCTCACCGAGGCGTACGGGCAGCGGTGGCGGCGGCTGGTGGACCGGTGGGCGGAACGGCCCGGCACGGTGCTGGCCACCCTCGGCCCGCCCGGTACGTCCAGCCACCTCGCCGCCACCTTCCTCGCCGGGCGGCACGGACTGCGGATCGAACTGTCCGACACCTTCGACGCGGTGCTCGCCGCGCTGGTGGAGCGGCGGGTGGACCAGGCCCTGGTGCCGAGCGCGTACCAGGGGCTCACCCGCTTCCACTGGCACCGTGACCTGCGGCTGGAGGCGTACTTCGCGCAGGCCACCCCGGAGTACGGCATCGCGGCCCGGGCGGACCGCGAGCCGTCCGGGCTTGTCGGCGAGGTGACCGTGGCCGCCCTCTGGGAGGTCCGGCGGATCTTCGCCGACCTCGCGCCCGCGCCGTTGGCCGACCGCCCGGTCCGCTGGGTCGACGCCGACTCGACCCAGCACGCCGCCGAGATTCTCGCCGCCGGGGGAGCCGACCTGGCGGTGACCAACGCCCCCGGGGTACGTCGACACGCGCTGCGCTGGGTGGCCAGCCGCCCGGGCGCCGAGATCGTGTGGACCCTCTTCGGCCACCGCTGAGCCCACCGTCGATTCGTCCCGCACCGACCCCGAGAGAACCGGAGCGACCCCCCCGTGTCCCGACGAACGCTGCTGCACCGCGCCACCGTCCAGGAAGGACTGGGCCTGGCCTCCCGCCCGCACCACAGCGTGCTGCTCGACGGCGAGCGCATCGTCGCGGTGCTGCCCGACGCGCAGGCTCCCGTGCACGACCCGGAGGTGGAGGTCCTCGACCTCGACGGCCGGACGGTGATGCCGGGCATGACGCTCGGCCACACCCACATCGCCTACCTGAACGTGCTCGACGGCCGGGAGACCCTGTTCAAGCACACCATCCCCGAGGTGGCCCTGGGCGCCGCCGCCAACGCGGCCGCCATGCTCAAGCTGGGCTACACCGCGTTCGTCGGCGCCGGCTCGGTGGCCGGCATCGACATGGCGCTGCGCCGGGCGATCGACGCCGGGCGGTTGCCCGGCCCGCGGATCACCCCGTGCAGCCGGGACCTGATGGTCTCCGGCCCGCCGGAGCGCCGCAACCCGGCGGTCAAGCAGCGGATCCCCAGCGACCTGATGCGTCTGGCCGACACGCCGGAGGAGCTGGTCGAGTACGTCGACACCGAGGTCGCCCAGGGCGCGGAGATCATCAAGGTCTTCTCCACGGGCGACGACACCTTCCCCAACGGGCGCTCGCACGAGCTGCTCTTCACGGCGGAGGAGCTGGTCGTCGCCGCGCGGGCGGCACACGAGCGGGGGGTCCGGATCCGGGCGCACTCGCGCGGGCTGGCCGGCATCCGCAACGCCATCGCCGCCGGCGTCGACGTCATCGACCACGCCACGTACGCCGACGACGCGGCGCTGGAGGCGATCGCCGAGCGGGGCATCTTCGTGGTGCCGAGCCTGCACCAGCCGCACCGGCTGCTCACCACCGGCACCCGGTACGGCAAGACCCCGGAGTACCTGGAGACGCTGGAGTTCACCGCCGAGGTCGAGAACACCCTGCGGATCCTGCCGCTGATGGTGGAGCTGGGCATCCCGATCGTCGCCGGTGACGACTTCGGCTTCGCCTGGACACCGCACGGCCGGTACGCGGAGGAGTTGGAGACGTACGTGACCATGGCCGGTATCCCCGCACCCGTGGTGCTGACCTGGGCCACCGCCAACGGCGCCCGGCTCGCCGGCCGCGGCGACGACGCCGGCACCGTCCAGCCGGGGCGCCTCGCCGACCTGGTGGTCACCGACGGCGACCCCGCCGAGGACATCACCGTGCTGGGCCGGCCCGAGGCGATCGAGCTGGTGCTGCTCGGCGGTCGGGTCGTCGCCGGAGACGCCGGCCGGTACCGCGCCCCGCAGCCCGTGGCGGTGGCGTGATGCGGCGGGTGGTACCGGTCGTCCCGCTGCTCGCGGTCGGTGCCTTCGCCATCGGCACCGACACCTTCGTGGTGGCCGGGGTGCTTCCCGAGGTGGCCCGGACGCTGCGGGTCAGCGTCGCCTCGGCCGGCTGGGTGAGCACCGTCTTCGCCCTCGCGTACGCCGTCGCCGCGCCGGTGCTCGGTGCGCTGACCGGCCGGCTCGAACGGCGCACCGTGCTGGCGATCTCGCTGGTCGGCTTCACCCTGGGCAACGTCGCCTCGGCGCTCGCCCCCGACCTGCCCCTGCTGCTGCTCGCCCGGGTCCTCACCGCGGTCAGCGCGGCGCTCTACGTTCCCGCCGCCTCCGCCTCGGCCGCCGCGCTCGCCCCGCCCGAGCGCCGGGGCCGGGCGATGGCGGTGGTGCTGGGCGGTCTGTCCGCGGCCACAGTGGTCGGCGTGCCGTTCGGCACCTGGGTCGCCGCGGACCTGCAGTGGCGGGTCACCTTCTGGCTGCTCGCCGCCGTCGGCGCGGCCTGCGCGGTGGCGGTGGCGGTCGGCCTGCCGGCGCTGCGGCTGCCGTCCGGGCCGGGGCTGGCCGTCCGGCTCGCCCCGGTACGCGAGACCCGGGTCGGGCTGGCCGTGCTCACCACCGCGCTCTTCATGACCGGCGGCTACCTGGCGCTGACCTATGTCGGGGCGCTGCTGGCCCCGGCGACCGACGGCGACGGCACGGTGCTGGCGGTGCTGCTGCTGGTCTTCGGCGTACCGGCGGTGGCCGGGACCGTGCTGGGCGGCCGGGCCACCGACCGGTGGGGCGCCCTGCCGGTGCTGCTGGTCGCGGTGGCCGGGTTGGCCGTGGTGCTGGCCACCCTGCCACTGACCCGGCAGGCCCTGGTGCCGGCCGGGCTGGCGATGGCCTTCTGGGGCGTCACCGCGATGGCCACCCAACCGGCCCAGCAGCACCGGCTCTTCGCGATCGCGCCGGGCTCCGGGCCGCTGCTGCTGTCGCTGAACTCGTCGGCCACCTTCGTCGGCATCGCCCTCGGCGGCTTCCTCGGCAACCGGCTGCTCCGGCACGGCGGCGTCGACGCGCTCGACCTGCTCGGACCGGTCGGCGCGGCGCTCTGCGCGCTGGCGCTGGGCACCGCGCTGCTCGGCGCCCGGACCGGAAACCGGCCGGACCGCCCGGTCGGTGCCGCCGGGGAACCGGCCCGACCGGCTCCCGACGGGGCCGCTACCGGCGCATCACCCCGCTGACCGGCCGGAATTGGCCTCACCGGATCCGCCGGGATTGGCCATAACCGGTCAGCCGCCCGCTGCATACGGTCGAGCTGACCGTCCGACGACCCATGAGGAACACGATGACCCAGCTCAGCGAGGGTGCCGACCGGCTCGCCGTCCGCGTCGACGACCGGGTGCTGACCGCCGTACCGGACTACATCCTCGGCCTGATCGCCGTACCGGCGGTGGAGGTCGTGCCGGAGCACCCGGTGGTGGCCGCCATGCTGACCGCCGCCGAGGACGCGCTGCACACCGCAGGCCTGGACAAGGCGGGCGTGGCGGAGCTGCCCGGCATCGCCGCGTGGCGGGAGGCGTACCGGGCGGTGGGGGTGAACCCCAACCGGTTCCCGTGCGCCGCCGAGTCGATCGCCCGACGGGTGGCCAAGGGTGACCGGCTGCCCCGGATCAACTCCCTGGTCGACCTCTGCAACAGCATCTCGCTCGGGTCGGCGCTGCCGGTGGCATCGTGCGCGGTCGCCGGCATCGCCGACCTCGTCGTCCGGCCAGCCGACGGCACCGAGACGTACCTGCCGCTCGGGGCGCCGGACGAGCCGGAGCGCCCCGAGCCGGGCGAGGTCGTCTACGCGGACGCGGACGGGCGGGCGCATTCGCGGCGGTGGAACTGGCGGCAGGGCCACCTGGTCCGTACCGACCTGGGCCGGCACCGGCTGCTGCTCACCGTCGAGGCGGCCCACCCGGGCGGTCGGGCGGACGTCGAGGCCGCGCTGGCCCGGCTCACCGCCGCGCTCGACGAGCTGACCGGTGCGGCGTCGCCGGCCACCGCCCGCCAGCAGTTGGTGCTCGACCGGGCGGCCGCCACGGGCGTCCTGTTCACCGCCCCGGTCGGCGACCCGTCCCCCGGCGAGCTGGGCGGCGTGTCGCTCAGCTCCGCCGGCAGCCCCGGAAGGACCCGTCCGTGAACCGCTCGATCCTGGTCGTCTATCGACCGGCGGCCGGCCGCTACGCCGCCCAGTTCCGCAGCGTGGTCGCCGCGGCGGCCGAGCTGGGCGTCACCGCCGTCGCGTTGATCCCCACCGGCCAGCCGGCCGCCGAGGTCGCCGGACTGCCCTGCTACCGGGCGGACCTCGACGACCCCGAGGCCGTCCGGTCGGTGGTGGCGGAGATCGTCGCCGCGCACCCGGTCGAACGGATCTTCCCGCTCTTCGAGGGGGACGTCCTGACCGCCGCGCGCTGCCGGCGGGACCACGGCATCCCGGGCCTCGACCCGGAGCAGGCGCTGACCTTCCGGGACAAGAACGTGATGCACCGCCGGGCCACCGAGCTGGGTGTGCCGGTCGCCCGCTCGTGCCGCCCCGACACCGTCGGCGCGGTGGCCGAGTTCGCCGCCGAGGTGGGGTACCCGGTGGTGGTCAAGCCGTACGCCGGCTGGGCCTGCGGGGACACCCACCGGGTCGACTCGGCCGAGGACCTGGAGCGGGTGTGGCCGCTGGTCGCCGACGCCCGGCACGACTACCGGGTGGAGGAGTACGTCCGGGGCGTCGAGTATCACGTCGACTCCCTGCTGCGCGACGGCGAGGTGGTCTTCGAGCAGCTCTCCCGGTACACGTACTCGATCCTGGAGTTCCGGGACGAGCCCGGCGGCACGGTCTCCCGCAAGCACGACCTCACCCCGGCCGAGCGCCGCATCCTGGCGGCCAACGGCACCGTGCTGCGCGGCTTCGGCATGCGGACCGGCGTCGCCCACGTGGAGTTCTTCCTCCGCGACGACGGCGAGGTGGTGTTCGGCGAGGCGGCGGCCCGGGCCGGTGGGGGCTCGATCGTCCCCGCCATCCAGGCCGGGCGGGGGATCAACCTGGCGGGCGAGTGGTGCCGCCTGGAACTTGACCCCGGGCACGTGCCGGCCGCCACGCTCGGCCCGGAGATCGGCACCGAGTACCTGGCCTCCGACCGGTACGGCCGGATCACCGCGATCACCACCGCCGAGGAGCTCCGGGCGCTCGACTCGGTGCTCGACGCCGACGTGTGGAAGGGCGTCGGCGACGTGCTCACCCCGCCGAGCGCTTCCAACGATGTCCTCGGCTGGTACGTCTGCGAGGGGCGGGACTTCGACGACGTGCGTGCCCGGTTCAAGACCGTCCGGGACTCCTTCCAGGTCCGCACCGCACCGGTGGACGTCGCGCCGGCCGGGGCCGCCGATCTGGCCGGGACCGACACCCCCGGGAGTGCCGGGCCGGCCTGACCCGGCCGGTCCCGCGTACGCCCCACCACCCTGGAAGGAGGCCGACGCCGTGTGGCTGAACCGCTTCAAGGCCCTGCCGCGTCCGCTGCGGATGCTGGTCCTGGCGTCCTTCATCAACCGCGCGGGGATGTTCGTCTTCCCCCTGCTCGCGGTCTACCTGGTGCAGAGCCGGCACCTGGGTGCCGGTGAGGCCGGGCTGCTCATCTCCGTCGGCAGCACCGGCCTGCTCGTCGGGAGCCTGCTCAGCGGCCCGGTCTGCGGACGGGCCGGCCGGCGGGCCGCGCTGGTGTCCAGCCTGCTGCTCAACGCGGCCGGCTACCTTGGCCTGGCCGTGCTCGACGGGCCACCGTGGACGTACGCGGCCATGCTCTTCGTCGCGCTGGTCGGGATGGGGATGTTCGCCCCGGCGGCGAACACGCTGATCGCCGACCTCGCCGAACCCGACCAGCGGCCGTTCGCGTACACGGTCAGCTACATGGCCAACAACCTCGGCATGGGGGTCGGCCCGCTGCTCGGCGGTCTGGCGGCCGCGTACTCCTACCAGCTGATGTTCGCCGGCGACATCCTGCTCGGCCTGATCGCGGCGGCCACCATCCGGATCTGCGTACCGGCGGACACCCGGCGCGGGGCGGCCGCGCCGACCGCGACCACCCGGCGGGCCGGACTGCTGCGGGACTTCGATGTGGCGGTGCTGGTGCTGGTCTCGTTCTGCTACGTCGCACCGCTGATCGGCCTGGAATACACGCTGCCCCTCGCGGTCACCACCGTGCTGCACTCCTCGGTCGCCGTGGTGGGCGCCGTCTACACGATCAACAGTCTGATCGTGGTGAGCGTCGGCATGCTGATCGAGAAGCGGATCAAGACGTACTCGACCCGGACCCTCCTGATCACGGCCGGTCTGCTCTGGTCGACCGGCATGGCGATCCTGGTGGTCGGCTTCTCCCTGCCCGCCGTGCTGCTCTCCACCGCGGTCTGGACCGTCGGGGAGATCATCGCCTCGGTGGTGGTGCCCACGTACATCGCCGACCACGTGGAGGAGCGGCGGGTCGGCGGCTTCATGGCCCTCAACGGTTTCGTGCTCAGCGCCGCCCGGCTCGTCGTACCGATGGGCCTCGGCTTCGTCTGGCAGGCCCACGGGCACCGTCCCGTCCTCCTGCTCCTCCTGCTGACACCGGTGGTCGGTGTCGTCGCCTTCGCAGCGCTGCGGGTGCGACCCACGGCCCGGCCGCTGCCGGCCGCGGCCGAACCGGCCACCGCCCGTCCCTGATCCGTCCACCCCTCACCGGAAGAGACCGATGACCGCGACGAAGTTCGTCCTGCCCGACAGCGACATCCCGACCACCTGGTACAACGTGGTTCCCGACCTGCCCAAGGGGCTGCCCCCGATGCTCCATCCGGGCACCCGGGAACCGATCACCGAAGCCGACCTCGAACCGCTCTTCGCGGCCGGGCTGATCGCCCAGGAGTTCTCCACCGAGCGGGACGTCGACATCCCCGGGCCGGTGCTCGACATTTACCGGCAGTGGCGGCCGAGCCCGCTGGTCCGGGCCCGCCGGCTGGAGCAGACCCTCGGTACCCCGGCCCGCATCTACTTCAAGTACGAGGGGGTCAGCCCCGCCGGGAGCCACAAGCCGAACACCGCCGTGCCGCAGGCGTACTACAGCAAGCAGGACGGCGTGACCCGGCTGACCACCGAGACCGGCGCCGGGCAGTGGGGCAGCTCGCTGTCGATGGCGTGCGCCTACTTCGACCTCGAGTGCGAGGTCTTCATGGTCCGGGTCAGCTACGACCAGAAGCCGTACCGGCGGGGCCTGATGGAGACGTTCGGCGCGTCGGTCACCGCGAGCCCGAGCACCCGTACCGAGGCCGGCCGGGCGGCGCTCGCCGCCGACCCGGACTCGACCGGCAGCCTGGGCCTGGCCATCTCCGAGGCGGTGGAGGCGGCGCTGCACAGCGGCGGCGCGGCCAAGTACGCCCTCGGCTCGGTGCTCAACCTGGTGCTGATGCACCAGACGATCATCGGCCAGGAGGCGCTGCTCCAGCTCGACATGGCCGACGACTACCCGGACATCGTGGTCGGTGCGGCCGGCGGCGGCTCCAACTTCGCCGGGCTGGCCCTGCCGATCCTGCGCCGGCAGTTCGACGGCGGCCCGACGGTTCGGTTCGTCGCCGTCGAGCCGGCCTCCTGCCCGTCCCTGACCGAGGGCAGCTACGACTACGACTTCGGCGACACCGCCGGCCTCACCCCGCTGACCAAGATGCACACCCTCGGCCACGACTTCCGCCCGCCCGCGATCCACGCCGGCGGGCTGCGCTACCACGGCATGGCGCCGATCGTCAGCGCGCTGCGGGATCTCGACCTGATCGAGGCGCGGGCGGTGCCGCAGACGGCCTGCTTCGACGCCGGCGTGCTCTTCGCCCGCAGCGAGGGCATCGTGCCGGCGCCGGAGTCCACCCACGCCGTCCGGGTGGCGGTGGACGAGGCGCTGCGCTGCCGGGAGACGGGCGAGTCGAAGGCGATCGTCTTCTCGCTCTCCGGGCACGGCCACTTCGACATGCAGGCGTACATCGACTACTTCGCCGGAAAGCTGACGGATTGATCTCGCGGAGGTGGGCGCGGTGCGGCGCCCACCTCCCGAGCACCGGGGGGTGCCATGCACAGCGAAGCAGTGACAATCCTCGCCATCAACGGCTCCGAGCGGGCGGGCGGCAACACCGACCTCGCCGTGGAGCACGCCGGTCGCCTGATCGCGGAGCGGGGCGCGACCCTGCGCACCATCCGCCTGCGCGACCACCGGATCTCGCCGTGCAGCCCGTGCGGCGACTGCAACAGCCGTACGACGCTCTGTCAGGTGGACGACGACGTCCCCGCCCTGGTGGAGCAGATGGTCCGGGCCGACGGGCTGATCTACGCCGCCCCGGTGCACGGGTTCGGCCTGGCCCATCTGATGCAGGTCTTCATCGAGCGGGTCGGCGTCGGTTACCTGCGTTTCACCCGCCCGCTGGCCGACAAGGTCGGCGGCATCATCGTCACCGGACGGCGGTACAGCGACTCCTCGGTGCACAACCAGATCGTGAACAACCTGCTGCTCAACCGGATGATCCTGGTCGGCAGCGGCTTTCCCGTCCTGTTGCGCAACACCACCGGCACGCCCGGTCTCACCGACACCGAGGGTGTCGACGCGCTGGAGCGGATGGTGCACCGGATGCTCGACATGGTGCAGCTGCTCAAGCGGCACCAGCGTGTCGCGGGCGGTCCGGTGCTGCCGGAGCGCGACCGCAACGAGCGCATTCCGCGACCTCGCCGCAGCGAATCCGTCCCGAACAGAGGAGATATCGAAATTGTCCACTGAACAGGTCGCCCCGCCGGTCGGCATCGACTTCCCCGGAGCCGAGTGGGAGAAGTGGAACAAGCCGGGCGCGGAGGGTCGCGTCAAGATCGCGTACGTCGGGGGCCGCCGGCTCCGCCTGCTGGAGCTGCCCCCCGGCTTCGACGAGCACGAGTGGTGCCTGCGCGGCCACACCGGCTACGTCCTGCAGGGCGAGTTCACCATCCACTTCAAGGACCGGTCGGTGCCCTGCCGCCCCGGCATGGGCTTCGTCATCCCCGACGACGAGGAGCACCGGTCGCAGGGCAGCCACGGCGAGCCCACCGTCGTCTTCGTGATCGACGAGGTTCCCCAGCCGTGAGCGACCAGCACCGGGTCGTGGCGCCGGCCGGCTCCGCGCCGGCCGGCGCCGCCACCGACACGGCCCGCTCCGCGCCGGCCGGCGCCGCCACCGACACGGCCCGCTCCGCGCCGGCCGGCGCCGCCACCGACACGGCCCGCTCCGCGCCGGCCGGCGCCGCCGCCGACACGGCCCGGATCGGCGAGCTTCGGGGCAGGATCGACGGGCTCGACCAGCGCATCGTGGAGCTGCTGGCGGAGCGCACCCGGGTGGTCCGGGAGCTGACCGGCCACAAGACGGACGAGGCCGCCGTACGGTCGCCGGACCGGGTCCGCCAGGTCCTCGACCGGGTCCACGACCTGGCCGAACGGCATGGCATGCCGCCGAGGGTCGCGGTCGCCACGTACCGTGCCCTGATCGAGGAGCTCACCCGGATGCAGCTCGACATGATGGACGCCCGGCGTGCCGAGCCGGCGGCGGGGGAGCGATGACCGCCCGCCCGCCGGTCGACCTGCGGCACGCCCTGGCCACCCTCGACCCGCTGCCGGGCGAGCTGGTCCGGGTCAGCGCGGAACTACCCGCCCGGTACGGCGTTTCCGCCCACTACGCCCGCTGGGCCGGGGCGCCCGCGGCGCCGCCCACCGGCCCCGGCCCGGCGGTGCTCTTCGACCGGGTACGGCCCGACCACGGCCCGACCCGGGCCGTGCTGATGGGCCTCTACGGCACCCGTCGGCGGGCCGCCGGCCTGCTCGGCTGCACCCCGGCCGAGCTGCCGCGGCGGCTCCTCGCGGCGGTGGCTGCGCCTCGCCCGCCGGTGCCCGCCACCGATCCGGCCCGCTGGCCGCGCGGCACGCTCCCGCTCGACCTGACCGCGCTGCCGGTGCCGGTCCTCACCGAGGAGGACGCGGGGCCCTACCTGACCCTGGGGGCGGTGCTCGCCACCGACCCGGAAACCGGGGTCCGCAACCTGTCCGTGCACCGGATGTGCGTCCAGGGCCCCGACACGCTGACCATCTGGATGGTCCCCGGACGCGACCTCGAACTCGCCCACCAGGCCGCCCTGCGCCAGGGCCGTCCGCTGCCGGTGGCGATCCACCTCGGGCTCGGCCCGGCGGTGCTGTTGTCGTCCTGCTGCCCGACGTCGCTGGTGCCGCCCAGCGTCGACGAGCTGGCGGTGGCCGGCGCGCTCGCCGGGCAACCGGTGGAGCTGCTGCCGTGCCGGACGGTCGACGCCGAGTTCATCGCGCACGCCGAGTACGTGCTGGAGGGTGAGCTGCTCGCCGAGCGGGCGCCGGAGAGCCGGCACGGCGAGGTGGCCACCCCGGAGTTCCTCGGCTACCAGGGCCGGGCGCACCCGTCGCTGCCGCTGGTCCGGGTCACCGCCGTCACCGCCCGGGAGAGCCCGATCCTCCAGGCGGTCTCCGGCCCCGGGCACGAACAGTCGGTGCTGCTCGGCTTCGGCATGGAGGCCGCGGTGCTGGACCTGCTGAACCGCCGGGGCACCCCGGTACGGGCGGTGAACTGCCACACCGCCGGCGGCGGCCAGCTGATGGTGGTGCTCCAGTGGCCGGCGAAGCGCGATCCCGAGGACGACGCGGCGGTACGCGCGTCCGCCGAGGCGGTGCTGGAGGAGTTCCGGATGGCGAAGCTGGTGCTCTGCGTCGACGAGGACGTCGACGTGGAGTCGGACCAGGACCTGTGGTGGGCGATGGTGACCCGGTTCCAGGCCGACCAGGACCTGCGCGTGCTGCCGGACCGGGAGGGTTTCCCGCTCGATCCGAGCCAGCACACCGGCTACTCCCGGGCGATCTCCGCCGACGGGCGGACCGCGAAGGCCGTCTTCGACTGCACCGTGCCGTACGCGCAGCGGAGTCGGTTCCACCGGCCCCGGTTCACCGAGCCGTCGCTTCCCGTACCGCGGCGGCCAGGAGCGCCACTCCCTCGCTGATCCGGGCGGTGGGCAGCGCCGCGTACCCGATGAGGAAGGTCGGTTCGGTCGGCGGCCCGGTCACGAAGTAGCCCGAGGCCGGGTAGACCCGGACGCCCCGGGCGGCCGCCGCGCGCACTATCTCCGCCTCGTCGGTGTCGGGCGCGCCGCCGAGGGTGACCAGCACGTGCAGCCCGGCCGCCGCGCCGGAGATCCGCACCCCGGCGCCGAAGTGCTCGTAGAGCGCCTCCAACAGTCGGGCGCGGCGTTGCCGGTAGAGGCGGTCCATCCGGCCGATGTGCCGGGCGTACGCGCCGGAGGCGATGAACTCGGCCAGCGCCTCCTGGGGCACTGTCGGGGTCAGCCGGTCGGTGATCCACTTGATCCCGAGGAAGGGCCGGACCAGGTGCGGCGGCAGCACCGTGTACCCGATCCGCAGCGACGGGAAGAGGGTCTTGCTGAAGCTGCCGACGTACGCCACGTCAGCGTCCTGCGGGTCGGCGGCCAGCGCCGGCAGCCGCTCGGCGGCGAAGGTGAACTCGTTGTGGTAGTCGTCCTCCAGCACCGTCGCCCGCTGCTCCCGGGCCCAGCGCAGCAGCG
Organism: Micromonospora sp. U56; assembly: GCF_018070095.1. NCBI lineage: Bacteria > Bacillati > Actinomycetota > Actinomycetes > Micromonosporales > Micromonosporaceae > Micromonospora > Micromonospora sp. U56. The sequence continues at coordinate 2,546 of NZ_JAGPYL010000002.1, read as the reverse complement.
CCCGCCGCCGCCGTTCGGACATGATGAACCCGGTCGGGAACTGGTGCGACGGGGTGACGTAGATCAGGCGTACCCGGGCCGGGTCGTGACCGTGGGCGCGGACCAAGCGCTCGATGTCGTCGACCCGCAACCCCTCCGCGTCGACCGGCACCGGCACCACCGCGGCCCGGGAGTAGCCGAAGATCTGCCGCAGCACGGTGTGGCTCGGATCCTCGATCACCACCACGTCGTCCGGGCCGACCAGCAGCCGGACCAGGATGTCCATCGCCTGGGTGGCGCCGCTGGTGACCAGCGTGTGCTGCCGGGCGGCGTCGAACGCCCGGCTGCGCCGCAGCAGCGCGGTGATCTGGGCGCGCAGCGCCGGGGAACCCTCGGCCGGGCCGTACCCCAGTGCGGCGACGTCGGCCCGGCCGAGCGCCTCGGCCAGCGACTGTCGCCATCGGGTGACCGGGAAGCTGGCCAGCGCCGGGGTGCCGTGCCGGAAGTCGTACGCCCCGCCCGGCTGCTGCATCGGGGCCGGCTCCCACGGCTTCCACAGCGGACTGCCGTCGTCGGTGGGCAACGGCGGCTCGGGGCGTATCGGGGCCCGGGCGGGCCGCCCGGCGGGCGACGCCGGCTCGGGCAGGGTGCCGCCGACCCGCGTGCCGGATCCCCGCCGGGACGTCAGCACCCCGTTGGCCCGCAGCAGCTCGTACGCCCGGGTGACCACCGTGCGGGAGACGCCGAGCTGGTGCGCCAGCTCACGGCTGGGCGGCACCGGGTCGCCGGGGCGCAGCCGACCGGCCCGGACGGACCCGCTGATCTGCTCGCAGAGCTGCTGCTGCAACGGAATCGTGCTGTCGCGGTCAAGCACGATCAGAAGCTGGGACGAACCCACCCGCGCACGCTCCCCCGATCGACGCCGCTCCGAGTCTAGTGCGGTGTCCACTAACGTTCACCGGGTTTCCGATGCACCGTTGTGGATCCTCGCCGTGGGGGCGAGCGACTCCCCACCTGGTGGTGGGGCGGACCTCCGCGGGCCAACTGATCCTCGCGCCGTCATCGCGGGGCGGCGGGGATCACGCCGGGACCGACCGGCACCGGGCAGGTGCCGGCCGGCTCGACGGTGCGTGACCACCTCGGGCAGCGCAACGGCTGCTGGGGTGGTGGGTCCGCCGCCCGGGCTGCGGGTGGCGATGCTGGCGGCCGCGACCAGGTCGCGGTGCCCGGAGAACTGGCAGTGCGGGCAGGACAGGCTCCGCCCGCGCGGTTTCGGCACCCGGCGGTGACAGACAGGGCAGTTGGACGAGGTTCCCCGCTCGTCAACCAACCGGACGGTGATGCCGGCCAGGGTGGCCTTGTCGGTGAGGATCTGCAGGAGCCGGCCGATCTGCCACTGCCGCAGCCGCAGGTTGTGCCGCCGCCCCGCCGCGATGTCCAACACCCCGCGCGGGTCGCCGACATGCAGCACACCCACCCGCCGCCGCACCGCCCAGGACACGACCGTGGCGGCGGCTTCGTGCTGGGCCTGACGGACCCTACGCCGGTGCCGGCCCTCCACCAGGCGGGCGCGGCGTCGGTGCTGGCGCCACCGCCGCGACCCCCGCTGGCCCGGCTTCGGTGCCCTGCGGGCCACGGCGCGGCGGCGGGCCTTGCTGTCGGCGAGGTGCATGCGGTGCTCCGCGCGGATCGCCCGCCCCGACACCAACAGCCCCTCACCAGCGGGGCCGGCCACCGCATACGGGTGAATGATCCCCACATCCACCCCCGCCACCCGGTCCGGGTCCGGCCCTTCACCCGCCGGGTAGGTCGCCACCGGCACCTCGGCGCTCACGTCCAGGAACAGCCGGCCGCCCTCGCACAGCAGGGTGACCGAGCGGACCTGCTCGACCGGGTACGGCACCGCCCGCGCCAGCCTGACCCACAACGGCGACGTGCCCCTGGCCGTGGGAAGGCGGACCCGACGGCCCTGGAGGGTGAAGGTGCCGTGATACCAGCGCACCGGCATCAACGCCCGCCGACGACGCGGAAACCGCACCGACAGGTCCCCGTCCTGGCGGGCTTTCGCCGCCGCGAACCACGCATCGGAGAACCGCCGCAACACCGACCTGGCACCTGTGCTGTCCAACTCGCCGAACGTGCCCGGCCCCGGCCCGGACAACTCCCGATACAACTGCTGATAACCAGCCAGCGGCGCATCCTGACGACGCCGTCGCCACGCGTTGACCTCCAGGACACACGCCCACACGTCACCGGCCGAGCGCAGCAATCCGAAACACCGCCGCCGCTGCCCAGCCGTCACCCGCAGAGCTACACGAGCCGTGCGATACACCACCCGAGGCCCGTTGGGATCCCGACGACGAGGCACAACCACACCCAACCCAACGGGTACGACAAATTCCGGCAGCAGCCAACCCGGCGAACGTTAGTGGACACCGCACTAGTAGTACTTTGTCACGTTTTGGCCAACCGTAGGTGTTGTCTTCGCCGTGACTCGTTGATTCCTGTGTGGACAGCTTTGAGGTGGCACGCCTTCGTGGTGACCTGGCCGATTTCGCTGAGGACGT